>DNNT01000210.1 GCA_003497545.1 Arenimonas sp.
CAGGGGGTTCCGACGCGGCGTCGGGCGTGGCAGGCGCGGCGTCCGGCGCGGTGGTTTCGGTGGCGGCCACGGGCGCGGCTTCCGCCGGCGTCGGTTCGACGGCCGGGGCGGCGTCTTCGACGGTGAAGAAGTCGCTTTCCGGGGCGGCGGCGGGGGCCGGATCGCGCATCAGCCAGGCGATGGTGGCGGCGGCCAGCACGGCGCCGGACACACTGGCCAGCACCGGTTTCCACCAGCGCTCGGCGAAGGCCTTGAGCTTGCCCGGGTCCACCAGCGGCGCGGACGGCTTGCCTTCGGCCAGCTGGTTGAGCGCGCCCAGCATCTGCTGCGCGTTGCGGTAGCGGTTGTCGGGCGACTTGGCCATCGCCCGGTCGATGAAGGGCTGCCAGTGCTTCTTGTCGGCCGGCAGGCGCGGCACCGGGTCCTGGGCGTGCATCAGCGCCAGCGCCAGCGGGTCGGCGGCCTGGAAGGGCAGCTTGCCGGTGAGCAGTTCGAAGGCCAGCACGCCGACGCTGTAGAGGTCGGCGCGGCCATCCACCACTTCGCCGCGGGCCTGTTCGGGCGCCATGTAGCCGCCACTGCCAACGGCCAGGCCGGCGGTGGTGATGCGGGTGGCGTCGCGCTTGCTCAGCGCGATGCCGAAGTCGGTGAGCAGCGGCCGGTCGGCGTTGTCGAAGAGCACGTTTTCGGCCTTGACGTCGCGGTGCACGATGCCGCGGGCGTGGGCGTACTCGAGCGCCGAGAGCAGCGAGCGCAGCACTTCGATGGCGCGCGGCTCGTCGTGGGTGAAGTCGCGCTGGCCCAGGTGGCCCTTGGCCAGGTAGGGCAGCACGTAATACAGCAGGCCCTGGCGCGTGCGTCCGACCTCGTGGATGCCGACGATGCAGGGGTGTTCGAGCTTGGCGATGGTGCGCGCCTCGTGCTCGAAGCGCTGCTTGGAGATTTCGTCGGTCAGCGCGGTGGGCGACATGACCTTGATGGCCACCTGCCGGTCCAGCGATTCCTGCACGCCCAGGTAGACCTGGGACATGCCGCCCTTGCCGATGCGGCGCAGCACCCGGTAGCCCGGGATCTCCGGCATGTAGCTGGAGAGCAGCGCGGTCAGTTCGTCAGGGGAAAGGTCTTCTTCCTGCTGCATGGCGCGGGACGGGGCTGGGCGGGGGGCGGGGCTGTCCAGCATACGGCAGCCGCCCGTTCAGGCAAGCCATTTGTGAAAACGTGAACCGCGTCACGGTTCGCGCCGCGCGCGGCTCAGCCTTCGGGTTTCGGCCGCTTCCGGCGCACGTAAACCTGCTTGCGCACCCGGGCTACCACGTGGCCTTCGCCGTCGCGCACCTCGGTGTCGAACCAGTGCAGCACCTTCGAACCGTCCGCGGCGGCGGCGCGCAGCTGTTCCACCACGGCTTCGGGCAGGTCGAACTCGGCCACCACGGTGCCGCGGCCGGGCTTCTCGAACTTCACCTCGCCGGCCTGGTCCCACACCACGAACCCCGGGCCGAGCCGGCGCATGACCAGGATCATCCAGAACGGATCGGTCATGGCGAACAGGCTGCCGCCGAAGTGCGTGCCCACGTAGTTGCGGTTGTACCAGCGCTGGCGCAGTTCCACCCGCGCGTGGCTGAAGTCGTTGGCCAGGCGGGTGACGCGGATGCCGGCGAACAGGAAGGGCGGCCAGACGTTGAACAGCAGCCGCAGGCGGGAGGCTTTCATGGGCGCCGGCTCAGAACAGCAGCGACGCCATCTTGCGCCGGTAGGTGCCCACCAGGTCCTCGTCCTCGACCACGCGGAAGGCGTCGATCAGCGCCTTGCGCGGCAGGCCTTCGGCGTAGTTGCGGTCGCGGCGCAGCATCTCCAGGAACTGTTCCAGGCCGTCCTGCCAGCGGCCGGCGACGATGTCGGCGGCGCCCAGCAGGTGGCGGGCGCGCAGGTCGGCGGGGTCGGCGGCCAGGGCCTGGCGCAGCACCTCGGCCGGCGGTGCGTCCTTGAGCAGGGCCAGGAAAGCGAGGCGGGCGCGGCCGCGCAGGGCGCGGTCGTCCTGGGCCAGGTTGGCGGGCAGGGCGTCGAGCAGGGCCTCGGCTTCGGCCACGGCGCCGGTGCGCAGCAGGGCCAGCGACAGGTCGAGCTTGAGTTCGTCCTTGTCCGGCTCGGCCAGGACGGCGGCGCGCAGGCGCACCACTTCCTCGTGCGGGTCGGCGGGCGCGGCGGCCTCGGGTTCGGCCGGGGCCTCGGCTTCCTTCGCGGTGACGCCGTGGTGGGCCAGGAACTGGCGCAGCTGGCCTTCGGGCAGGGCGCCCGGGAAACCGTCGACGATCTGGCCGTCCTTGACCAGCATCACCGTCGGCACCGACTTGATCTGGAAGTAGCCGGCGAGCTGCTGCTCCTTGTCCACGTCCACCTTGGCCAGCAGGAAACCGCCGTTGAATTCGGCGGCCAGCTTTTCCAGCACCGGTCCCAGGGTCTTGCAGGGCCCGCACCAGGTGGCCCAGAAGTCCACCAGCACCGGGACTTCCTTGGACTTGAGCAGTACGTCGACCTCGAACTTCTCGAGGCCGGCGTCGAAAACATGGGGGTTGANNAAAGGCATCATCCGCAGATGGTGCCAGCAGCGGCCGGACTCAAGCCAATGCTTCAGTCGGCTTCGCGTCGCTGGAAGGCCCACAGCCCGGCCAGGCCCGCCAGCAGCGCGCCGGCCAGGCTGTAGGCCACCACGGCCGCCGGGTCGGCCTTCGCCATCGCCTGCACCGGCAGCGACCACGGGAACCAGGGGCCGAAGCGCGCCGACTGCCCGATCAGGAAACCCATCACCGTGGCGCCCATGCCCACGCCCACCGCCACGGTGAAGCTGCGCCAGCGCACGGCGATGAAGGTGTGCAGCGACACCAGCAGCAGGCTGGCCGCGCCGACCAGGGCCAGTTTCTCCAGCAGCAGCGCCCAGGGCACCGGCCCGGCGATGCCGAAGCCGGGCTTGAGCAGGTCCAGCAGCCAGCCACCGAGCGGCAGCAGCGCCAGCATGGCCAGCTGCGCCAGGAGCAGCAGCCCCGCCAGGGCCAGCAGCTTGGCCAGGTAGTGCACGGCGCGCGGCACCGGCAGCGCCAGCAAGTGCTTCCATTGCTGGTTGGCGTGCTCCTGGCCGGCCAGCAGCGCGGCCTGCAGGGTCACGAACAGCGGCACCATCAGGAAGGCCCACAGCGCCAGCGTGGACTGCGCGAACGCCAGCCAGGCCTCGGCGGGTGCCGGCGGCGACCGGTCGGCCGGCAGGCGCACCACCGTCATCTGCAGCACGTAGACGGCCACCACCACCGCGGGGGCCACCCCGCACAGCCACAGCGCCAGCGTGCCGCGAAGCTTCAGCCATTCAGCCGAAAGGGCCCGGGCCAGCGCGCTCATGCCGCGCGCTCCCCGGCCGGCGCCGCCGTGAGGTCGAAGAACAGGCTTTCCAGCGAAGCCTGTTCGAGCGCCAGGTGGTGGATGCCGATGCCCTGCGCCACCAGCCGCCGGTTGAGTTCGGCCACCGGCAGGCGGGGGGCGAAACGCAGGCCCTGGCCTTCGGCGAGGGCGGGGTCTTCGCCGGCGTCCAGCAGCACGCGCATGGCGCGGGCCGGGGCGTCGCAGCGCAGCAGCAGGCGCGGCCGCGCGCGCTGGCGCAGCTCCTCCAGCGGGCCCTGGAAGCGCAGGCGGCCGCCTTCGAGCACGCCGACGTGGCTGGCCAACTGCTCCACTTCGGCCAGCTGGTGGCTGGACAGGAACAGGGTGATGCCGTCTTCGCGCGCCAGCTGGCGCAGGAAGTGGCGCAGCTCCTGCAGGCCAGCCGGGTCGAGGCCGTTGCCGGGTTCGTCGAGCACCAGCAGTTTCGGGCGGCCCAGCAGCGCCAGGGCGATGCCCAGGCGCTGGCGCATGCCCAGCGAATAATCGCGGGCGCGGCGGTCGGCGGCGTGGGCCAGGCCCACGCGTTGCAGCGCTTCGCCCANNCCCGCAGGTCGAGCGCGCGGACGCCGTGGCCGCCGGGGAAGGTGCGGGACAGTCCCTGGGTTTCGATGGCGAGGGGCATGGCTCAGGCGGGGAGGGGCGATGGCCGCAGCTTGCCGCCGCGGCCCCGCCCCGCCATGTGCCAAGGGTTGCCCAACCCCCGTCACGCGTCGGCGGTTTACTCCGGCTGGCGGACGATGCGGCCGTCCTTCATCACGAAGTCCACCTTCTTCGTGGCGCCGATGTCGGCCAGCGGGTCGCCAGGCATGGCCACGATGTCGGCCGGCAGGCCCGCGGCCACCCGGCCCAGGTCGGCGCGGCCGAGGATTTCGGCGGCGTTGGCGGTGGCGGCGCGCAGGGCTTCGGCCGGCGGCATGCCGGCTTCGACCATGAACACGAACTCGTCGGCGTTGTCGCCGTGCAGGCCCACGCCGGCGTCGGTGCCGAAGCCGATCTTCACCCCGGCCTTCCAGGCGCGGCCGAAGGTGTCCTGGATCTGGGAGCCGATGCGGGCGGCCTTGGGGCGCACCACGTCCGGGTAATAACCGTCGATCTTGGCCTTCTCGGCCACGAAGCGGCCGGCCGAGATGGTGGGCACGTACCAGGTGCCGTTTTTCTTCATGAGCGCGAAGATCTCGTCGTCCATGTAGGTGCCGTGTTCGATGGTGTCGACGCCGCCGACGATGGCGCGGCGCATGCCTTCCTTGCCGTGGGCGTGCGCGGCCACCGAGTAGCCGTAGTCGCGCGCGGCCTGCACCACGGCGGCCACCTCGTCCACGGTGAACTGCGGCGCGTCGCCGCTGCGGGCGTAGCTGAGCACGCCGCCGGTGGCGGTGATCTTGATCACGTCCGAGCCGTCCTTGTAGCGCTGGCGCACGGCCTGGCGGGCCTCGTCCGGGCTGTTGACCACGCCCTCGGCCGGGCCCGGGGTGCCCAGGGCGTCGGAGATCAGGTGGTTGAAGCCGTTGGTGGGGTCGGCATGGCCGCCGGTGGTGGCGATGGACTTGCCGGCCGCGAAGATGCGCGGGCCTTCCACCCAGCCCTGGTTCACGGCGTCGCGCAGGGCCAGGGTGGTCTCGCCGCCCAGGTCGCGCACGCTGGTGAAGCCGGCGCGCAGGGTGCGGCTGGCGTAGGCGGTGGAGCGCAGCACGGTGAACTCGGGGTTGAGCCGGAAGCCCTCGGAATAGCTCTGCGGGCTCGATTCGCCGCTCAGGTGCACGTGCAGGTCGATCCAGCCGGGCGAGCAGGTGTGTCCCCGGAGGTCCACCGCGGTCGCGCCGGCCACGGCGCCGTGGCCCTCGCGGACCTCGCTGACCTTGCCGTCGGCCACGACGACGGTGCGGTTGGGCAGGTTGCGCCCGGTGGCGCTGTCGAACAGCCGGCCGCACTGCAGGGCCAGGGTTTCGGCCTGGGCGGCGGCGGGCAGGGCCAGGGTCAGGGCGAGCAGCAGCGGGGTGGGGCGCATGGGCGGTCTCCGGACGGGTTGCCCCGATGGTAACCGCAAGCCGGGGCCGGGCCGGAAGGGCCGCGGATTTGTTACGCTGGACGCCTGTTTTTCCGCCTCCATCCCCCATGTCCGACACCATCGATCCCAGCGCCTACGACCCGAAGGCGGTGGAAACCGCCGCGCAGACCCACTGGCAGGCCACCGGCGCCTTCCGGGTGACCGAGGACGCCAGCCGTCCGAAGTACTTCTGCCTGTCCATGCTGCCCTACCCCTCGGGCGCGCTGCACATGGGCCACGTGCGCAACTACACCATCGGCGACGTCATCAGCCGGCACCGGCGCATGAAGGGCTTCAACGTGCTGCAGCCGATGGGCTGGGACGCCTTTGGCCTGCCGGCCGAAAACGCCGCCATCAAGAACAACACCGCGCCGGCGAAGTGGACCTACAAGAACATCGAGCACATGCGCGGCCAGCTGCAGCGCCTGGGCTTCGCCTACGACTGGAGCCGCGAGTTCGCCACCTGCACCCCGGAGTACTACCGGTGGGAGCAGCTGATGTTCACGCGCCTGATGAAGAAGGGCCTGGTCTACCGCAAGAACTCGGTGGTGAACTGGGACCCGGTGGACCACACCGTGCTGGCCAACGAGCAGGTCATCGACGGCCGCGGCTGGCGTTCCGGCGCGCTGGTGGAAAAGCGCGAGATCCCGCAGTGGTTCCTCAAGATCACCGACTACGCCCAGCAGCTGCTCGACGGCCTGGACACGCTGCCGGGCTGGCCCGAGGCGGTCAAGACCATGCAGCGCAACTGGATCGGCCGCAGCGAAGGCCTGGAAATCCAGTTCGCGCTCGAAGCGCTGGCCGAACCGCTGACCGTGTTCACCACGCGCCCCGACACGCTGATGGGCGTCACCTACCTCGCGGTCGCCGCCGAGCACCCGGTGGCGCTGTGGGCCGCGTCGGGCAACGAGCAGGTGCGCGCCTTCATCGAGGAATGCCGCAAGGGCGGCGTGTCCGAGGCCGAGCTCGAGACGCAGGAAAAGAAGGGCGTGTTCACCGGCCTGTACGCCGTGCACCCGATTTCCGGCGACAAGGTGCCGGTGTGGATCGCCAACTTCGTGTTGATGGGCTACGGCACCGGCGCGGTGATGGCGGTGCC
>DNNT01000129.1 GCA_003497545.1 Arenimonas sp.
GGCATCGGCCTGGCCCGCCTGGAGTTCATCATCGCCCGCCAGATCGGCGTGCATCCGCGCGCCCTGCTCGAATACGACAAGCAGCCGGCCGACCTGAAGAAGCAGATCGACCAGATCACCGCCGGCTATGCCGACCCGGTGAGCTTCTACGTCGAGCGCCTGGCCGAAGGCATCGCCACCCTCACCGCGGCGTTCGCGCCGAACGCGGTGATCGTGCGCTTGTCGGACTTCAAGTCCAACGAATACGCCAACCTGGTCGGCGGCAAGGCCTACGAGCCGCACGAAGAGAACCCGATGATCGGGTTCCGCGGCGCCTCGCGCTATGTGCACCCCGAGTTCCGCGACTGCTTCGCACTCGAGTGCAAGGCGGTGCGCAAGGTGCGCGACGAGATGGGCCTGACCAACTGCTGGATCATGATCCCGTTCGTGCGCACGCTCGATGAAGGCCGCGCGGTGATCGCGGCGCTGGAGGCCAACGGCCTCAAGCGCGGCGAAAACGGCCTGAAGGTGATCATGATGTGCGAGGTGCCCTCGAACGCGCTGCTGGCCGACGAGTTCCTCGAGCTCTTCGACGGCTTCTCGATCGGTTCCAACGACCTCACCCAGCTCAGCCTGGGCCTCGACCGCGATTCGGGCATCGTCGCCCACCTGTTCGACGAGCGCGACCCGGCGGTGAAGAAGCTGCTGTCCATGGCCATCAGTGCCGCGCGCGCCAAGGGCAAGTACATCGGCATCTGCGGCCAGGGCCCGTCCGACCACCCCGACCTGGCCGAGTGGCTGATGCAGCAGGGCATCGAGTCGGTGTCGCTCAACCCCGACACCGTCATCGACACCTGGCTGCGCCTGGCCAAGCTCAAGGCGGGCTGATGGCGGCACCGGCCACGCTCGCCGAACTCACCGGCAACGCGGGCGACCTGCTGGGTCGCCTGGCCTCCTCGGAGTGGCTCTGGCGCATCGGCGTGGCGCTGGCCATCGCGCTCGTCGGCATGTGGCTGGCGCGGCTGCTGGCCAAGGGCCTGGATCGCGTGATGGCGCGGGTGGGCATGGACCTGATCCTGCGCGACTTCCTGCGCAACATCGCCTACGTGGTGCTGCTGGTGGTGGTGCTGGTGGCCGCGCTNNCCTCGCTGCTGGCCGTGCTGGGCGCCGCCGGCCTGGCCATCGGCCTGGCGCTGAAGGATTCGCTGTCGAACATCGCCTCGGGCGTGATGCTGATCGTGCTGCGGCCGTTCCGCGCCGGCGACGCGGTGCAGATCGCCGGGCAGGAAGGCATCGTCGAGCGCGTGGGCATTTTCCAGACCGTGCTGCGGGCCTACCAGAACCACGACATCACCCTGCCCAACAGCGAGGTCACCACCTCGCCCATCGTGAACTTCACCTCGCGCGGCGAGCGCCGCATCGACCTGCCGGTGGGCGTGGGCTATGGNNCGGCCTGGGCGAGAGCAGCGTCAACCTGGTGCTGAGGGCCTGGGTGAAGACGCCGGATTTCGTCACCGTGCGCAGCGACCTGACCGAAGCCATCCACCGCGACTTCGCCCAGGCGGGCGTGTCCATCCCCTTCCCGCAGCGCGACCTGCACGTTTACCACCACGACGCCGACGGGCGCCCGCTGGCTCAGATCACCGCCGCGGTGGAAGACCCCGACCGCGGCTGAGCGGCTTCAGGGCGCCGGCTGGCCGCCGAGCTTGCCCATGTGCTGGCGATAGTGCGCCAGCTCCTTCACCGACTCGCGGATGTCCGACAGCGCCGTGTGCGCGCCGACCTTGCCGACGCCGGCCAGCACGTCCGGCGCCCAGCGCCGCGCCAGCTCCTTGAGCGTGGAGACGTCGAGGTTGCGGTAGTGGAAATAGCGCTCCAGCCGCGGCATGTGCCGCACCAGGAAACGCCGGTCCTGGCAGATGGAGTTCCCGCAGATGGGCGACTTGCCGGCCGGCACCCACTCGCTGAGGAAGGCCACGGTCATGGCCTCGGCCTGGGCCATCGTCACCGTGCTGTCGAGCACGCGCTGCCACAGGCCCGAGCGCGAATGGGTGCCGCGGTTCCATTCGTCCATGGCCTCGAGCCGCTCCAGCGGGTGGCGGATGGCGAGCTCGGGGCCTTCGGCCAGCACGTTGAGCTGGCTGTCGGTGACCAGGGTGGCGATCTCGAGCACGGAGTCGGTGTCGGGGTCGAGGCCGGTCATCTCGAGGTCGATCCAGATCAGGTTCTGCGGGTTCTGCATGAGGGGCTCCTTGGCTGTGCGGCGCAGTTTAGCCGCTCGTGCCGGNNCATGGGGCTATGGCGGCGGTGGCGGAGGCCGCATCATACTCCGCGAGTCCCACCACGCAGGCCCCACCATGTTCCCCGCGGACAACCTGGACCACTACCGCATCCTCTCGTCCATGCTGGCCCCTGCCCTGCTGATGGCGGCCACGGGGTCGCTGCTGATCTCGGCCAACAACCGGCTGTCGCGCGTGGTGGACCGGCTGCGCTCGCTGATGGGCCAGCTCGACGGCAGCTCGCCCCAGCACCGCCCCGAACTCGAACTGCAGATCAGCCGGCACCGCGTGCGCTCCAAGCACGTGCTGCGCGCCTGCGTGATGCTCTACGTTTCGCTGGGCTGCTTCGTGGGCACCAGCCTGGCGCTGGCAGTGGACGCCTTCAGCGGCTTCCGGCTGGGCCTGGCGCCCACGGTGCTGGCGGTGGCCGGCGTGCTGGGCCTGCTGCTGGCCAGCTTCTTCCTGACGCTGGAAGTGGTGCTCGCGGTGCGCAACTTCAGCGCCGAGCTCGACCTGGAAATGACCCGGCGCGCCCGCCGCGACTGATTCAGAGCCCGGGGCGGGCCCGCTTGCGACGGAAATACTCGGTCAGGCGCGCCCCCGCCTCTTCGGCCAGCACGCCGCCTTCGGCCTGCAGCCGGTGGTTGTGGCGGGAATCGGTGAGCAGGTTGAAGACGCTGCCGGCGGCGCCGGTCTTGGGGTCGCTGGCACCGTAGACCACGCGAGCCAGGCGCGCGTGCACCATGGCCATCGAGCACATGGCGCAGGGTTCAAGGGTGACGTAGAGCGTGCAGCCGGTGAGCCGGTAGTTGCCCAGGGCCTGGCCGCCGCGGCGCAGGGCCACGATCTCGGCGTGGGCGGTGGGGTCGTTCTCGGTGATGTTGCGGTTCCAGCCCTCGGCGACGAGCTCGCCGCCGGGGCCGACCAGCACCGCGCCCACCGGGACCTCGCCTTCCTGCTCGGCCCGGTCGGCCAGCGCCAGCGCGTGGCGCATCCAGTCTTCGTCGCTGCGGGGTTCGCTCATTCCCACTCGATGGTCGCGGGCGGCTTGCCGCTGATGTCATAAACTACGCGAGAAATATCGCGTATCTCATTGATAATGCGGCGAGAAACCGTGTCGAGGAAGTCGTAGGGCAGGTGCGCCCAGTGCGCCGTCATGAAGTCCACGGTTTCCACCGCGCGCAGCGCGATCACCCACTCGTAGGCGCGGGCGTCGCCCACCACGCCCACCGACTTCACCGGCAGGAACACGGCGAAGGCCTGCGAGGTCTTGTCGTACCAGCCGGCCTTGCGCAGTTCCTCGATGAAGATGGCGTCCGCGCGGGCCAGCAGTTCGGCGTATTCGCGCTTAACTTCGCCCAGGATGCGCACGCCCAGGCCCGGGCCCGGGAACGGATGCCGGTAGACCATCTCGCGCGGCAGGCCGAGTTCGACGCCGATGCGCCGCACCTCGTCCTTGAACAGCTCGCGCAGCGGCTCCACCAGGCCGAGCTTCATGTGCTCGGGCAGGCCGCCGACGTTGTGGTGGCTCTTGATCACGTGCGCCTTGCCGGTCTTGCTGCCCGCGGACTCGATCACGTCCGGATAGATCGTGCCCTGCGCCAGCCACTTCGCATTGGCGAGCTTGTTGGACTCCTCGTCGAAGATGTCGACGAACAGGTTGCCGATGATCTTGCGCTTGGCTTCCGGATCGCTGACGCCGGCGAGCTTGTCGAAGTAACGATCCGCCGCGTTGACGCGGATGACCTTGACGCCCATGTGCTCGGCGAACATCGCCATCACCTGGTCGCCTTCGTTCCAGCGCAGCAGGCCGGTGTCCACGAACACGCAGGTCAGCTGGTC
>DNNT01000227.1 GCA_003497545.1 Arenimonas sp.
GTCATCGCCAGGGGCTTTTCCCCTAAAACCCCCGCCAATCGGCGGGGGTTTTTCTTTGTGCCGCGAAAAGCCGGCAAAGAAAAAGGCCGCCCGGTGGGGCGGCCTTCGGTGCATGCAACCCGCCGGCTCTCAGCGCAGCGCGTAGCCGAATTGCTGTCGGAACTGCTCCGCGAACTCGTCGTAATCGAAGCGCTGGTTCTGCGGGCCCAGGTGCTCGATCTTCAGTGCACCCATCAGCGAAGCGATGCGGCCGGTGGTGGCCATGTCCATGCCATTCATCAGGCCGAAGATCAGGCCGGCCCGGTAGGCGTCGCCGCAGCCGGTGGGGTCGACGACCCGCATCGCGTTCGCGGCCGGGATGTGCAGTTCGCCGCCCTGGGTATGGACTTCGGAACCCTTGGGGCCGCGGGTGATGATGTAGGCCTTCACGCGCTCGGCGATGTCCTTCTCGCTCAGGCCGGTCTTCTCCTGCAGCAGGTTCGACTCGTAGTCGTTGACCGTGACGTAGGTCGCCTGCTCGATCATGGTGGTCAGCTCCTTGCCGTTGAACAGCGGCATGGCCTGGCCGGGATCGAAGATGAAAGGGATGCCAAGTTCGGCGAACTCGCGGGAATTCTGCAGCATCGCCTCATAGCCGTCCGGACCGACGATGCCGAAACCCACGCCCTGCACGTCGCGCACGTGGTTCTCGTAGGAACGCATCATGGCGCCGGGGTGGAAGGCCGTGATCTGGTTGTCGTCCAGGTCGGTGGTGATGAAGGCCTGCGCGGTATAGAGGTCTTCGATCTCCTTGACATGGTCCAGGCGGATCTCGCAGGCGTCGAAATGTTCCCGGTATGGCGCGAAGTCCTGGCCGACGGTGGCCATGGGGATGGGGTCGCCGCCGAGCAGCTTCAGGTTGTAGGCGATGTTGCCTGCGCAGCCGCCGAACTCGCGGCGCATGCGCGGCACGAGGAAGGACACGTTCAGGATGTGGACCTTGTCCGGCAGGATGTGGTTCTTGAACTGGTCCTGGAACACCATGATGGTGTCGTAGGCCAGGGAACCGCAGATCAGGGCAGAAGGCATCGTCTCGACCTCGTGGGCTGGGGCGGTGGGACCGCCCCCCGCAAAGGCGCACATGGTAGCGTGGCAAGGGCTGGAAGGCACGGAATAACGGGTTTTTTCCTTGCCGCCACGTAGGGTGGTTGTTACGCTAGCCCACCCCCGAAACCCCACTCTCCACGGGCCTCCCCCAGATGTTCAAGAAGCTCCGCGGGCTGTTTTCGAACGACCTTTCGATCGACCTCGGCACCGCCAACACCCTCATTTTCGTCCGTGGCCAGGGCATCGTGCTCAACGAGCCGTCCGTGGTCGCGGTGCGCCATGGGCCCGGTGGCCGCGAGGTCGCCGCCGTGGGCGCCGAGGCCAAACGCATGCTCGGCCGCACCCCCGGCAACATCACCACGCACCGCCCGATGAAGGACGGCGTCATCGCCGACTTCACCCACACCGAGGAAATGCTCAAGCAGTTCATCAAGAAGGCGCACACCTCGCGCTTCCTGCGCCCGAGCCCGCGCGTGCTGATCTGCGTTCCCTGCGGTTCGACCCAGGTCGAACGCCGCGCCATCAAGGAGTCTGCTGAAGAGGCCGGTGCCCGCGAGGTCTACCTGATCGAAGAGCCCATGGCCGCCGCGATCGGCGCCGGCATCCCGGTCGACGAAGCGCGTGGCTCGATGGTCATCGACATCGGCGGCGGCACCTCGGAGGTCGCCGTGATCTCGCTCAACGGCATCGTCTACTCGCAGTCGGTGCGCATCGGCGGCGATCGCTTCGACGACGCCATCATCAACTACGTGCGCCGCAACCACGGCACGCTCATCGGTGAAACCACGGCCGAGCGCATCAAGATCGAGATCGGCTGCGCGTTCCCGCAGGCGGTGGTCAAGGAGTTCGAAGTCTCCGGCCGCAACCTCGCCGAGGGCGTGCCGCGCATGATCGTCATCAACTCCAACGAAGTGCTCGAAGCCCTGCACGAGCCGCTCAGCGGCATCGTCAGCGCGGTCAAGCAGGCGCTGGAGCAGACCCCGCCGGAACTGTGCGCGGACGTGGCCGAGCGCGGCATCGTGCTCAGCGGTGGCGGCGCGCTCCTGCGCGACCTGGACAAGCTGATCTCCGAGGAAACCGGCCTGCACGTGCACGTCGCCGACGATCCGCTCACCTGCGTCGCCCGTGGTGGCGGCCGCGCGCTCGAGCTGATCGACATGCACGGCAACGAGTTCTTCTCGGCCGAGTGAGCCTGCATGCAGGCGCATTCCTCCTACGGATGACGCCGTGGCCTATCCTGGAACCCCGGCGCCCCGCCTGACCGAGGGCGCCGGCGGCACGCTACCACTGCTCGCCTACCTTGCGCTGGCCACGGTGCTGATGGTCGCCGACCAGCGCGGCGGTTTCGCCTCGCAGGCGCGCCAGCACCTTTCCACGCTCGCCGAACCGGTCTGGTGGCTGGCGTCGTCGCCGGGCCGCCTGGCCGAAGGCGCGCACGACCTCGTCACCACCCGCTCGCGCCTGTTGGCCGACAACGAGCGCCTCACCCGCGAACTGCAGGTCAACGCCAGCCGGCTTCACCGCCTGGCCGCGGTGGCCGAGGAAAACCAGCGGCTGCGCGAACTCCTCGGCGGCACCCGCGGCTACCGCCTCGAGGCGAAACTGGCCGGCATCATCGACGTCGACCTCGACCCTTCGCGCCAGCGCATCCTGCTCGACGCCGGCAGCGATGACGGCGTGCGCGTCGGCCAGGCCATGATCGATGCCGGTGGCGTGCTCGGGCAGGTCATCGAAGTCACGCCGCGCCGCGCCACCGCCCTGCTGCTGACCGATCCCGAGCACGCGGTGCCCGTGCAGGTCGCGCGCTCGGGCCTGCGCACCATCGCCTTCGGCACCGGCCGCACCGACATGCTACGGCTGCCCAACATCCCGCAGAGCGCCGACATCCGCGTCGGCGACCGGCTGGTTACCTCGGGCATCGGCGGCCGTTTCCCGGCGGGTTTCCCGGTGGGCACCATCGAGCAACTGCATCCCGACGACACCCGCCTGTTCGTCGTGGCGCAGGCACGCCCGGCGGCCCGCCTCGACCGCGGCCTGGAAGTGCTGCTCGTGAACAACACCCTGGACGCCGTCGACGACGGCCCGCCGCTGCCACCGCCACCGCCGCCAGCGAACGAGGCGCCGCAAGAATCCCCGGCGGCAGCCACCGCCACCGAGGGTGATCCGGCCCCGGCACCCGCGGAGCAGGAGCCCACCCCGTGAACCGCGCCCCTTCCGGTTGGCTGGTGTACGGCGGCCTGTTCGTCGGCCTGCTGCTGATGGTCGTGCCGCTGCCCGCCGGCATCGAACTGGCGCGTCCCTACGTGCTGGCCATGGTGCTCTGCTACTGGCTGCTGGAAACACCCGAACAGGTCGGCCTGGGTACCGCCTTCCTCGCCGGGCTGGCCGCCGACCTCGTGTCCGGCACCTTGCTGGGCGAACAGGCCCTGCGCCTGGTGATCCTGGCCTTCCTGGTGCAGCGCTTCCGCGCCCGCCTGCGTTTCTTCCCGCTGTGGCAGCAGGCCCTGGCGGTGTTCGCGCTGCTGCTCAACGACCGCCTCGTGGACCAGGCCATCCACGCCGCCGGCGGCGATGGCTGGTTGCCCTGGGCCACCTGGCTGGCGCCGTTCGTGGGTTTCGCGCTGTGGCCCTGGCTGTTCCTGCTGTTCGACGAGCTGCGCCTGCGCTCGCGCGACCGCGCCGGCTGACGCCATGCGCAGCCTGCGCCGCACCAAGCTCAAGAACCTGCACGCCGAGGCGGAACAGTTCCGCCGCCGCGCCGTCGTCGGCTTCCTCGTCATCGCGCTGGCCATGCTCGGCCTGGCCGCCGGCTATTTCCGCCTGCAGGTGCTGCAGCACGAGGAATACCAGCTGCGCTCGGAGGCCAACCGCATCAAGCCGCGCCCCATCGTTCCCGCGCGTGGGCTGATCTACGACCGCAACGGCCGCCTGCTGGCCGACAACGTCCCGGCCTACCGGCTCGAAATCGTCGCCGAACAGGTGCGCGACCTGGAGGCCACGCTCGCTGGCCTGTCCGAGATCGTGGAGCTGGACGAGGAAGACCTGGCCCGCTTCCGCGAAACCCGCCGCGCCACCCGCGGCTTTCGCCCCGTTCCACTGAAACTGCGCCTGAGCGAAGGCGAGCTGGCGAGCCTGGCGGTGAACCGCCACCGTTTCCCCGGCGTCGAAGTCGTTCCCTACCTGACGCGTCGCTATCCCTACGGCGACCTGTTCGCGCACGTGATCGGCTACGTCGGCCGCGTCGACGTGGCCGACCTCGAGGCCATGGGCGACAGCCGCAACGCCGCGCTCACCCACATCGGCAAGGCCGGCATCGAACGTTTCTACGAAGACCGCCTGCGCGGCGAGATCGGCTACGAGGAAGTCGAGACCAACGTCGAGGGCCGTGCCCTGGGCGTGCTGCGCCGGCACGACGCCAAGCCCGGCAACGACCTCACCCTCACCGTGGACGCGCGCCTGCAGCAGGCCATGGTGGATGCCTTCGAAGGCCAGCATGGCGCGGCCATCGCCATCGACCCGGCGAGCGGTGAAATCCTGGGCATGGTCAGCCTGCCCAGCTACGACCCGAACCTGTTCATCAACGGCATTGGCCACAAGGACTGGCAGGCGCTGCAGGCGCCGGCACGCCCGCTGTTCAACCGCAACGTGCTCGGTGGCGTGCCGCCCGGTTCGACCATCAAGCCGTTCATGGCGCTGGCGGCGCTGGAAGCCGGCATCCGCACGCCCGAGTACGAAACCCTCTCCACCGGCGAATTCTTCCTGCCGGGCCAGGCGCGTGGTTATCGCGACTGGCGCCCGGGCGGCCACGGCCGGGTGAACCTGCGCGAATCGCTGGCGCAGTCGGTGAACTCCTATTACTTCGAACTCGCGGTCGAGATGGGCGTGGACCGGCTGGACGAATACTTCGACCGGCTCGGTTTCGGCCACCCCACCGGCATCGACCTCGCCGGTGAAATCCCCGGCGTGCGCCCCTCGCGCGCCTGGAAGCGCCGCCAACTCAACCAGAACTGGTTCCCCGGCGACACCGTCAACGCCGCCATCGGCCAGGGCTACTGGGTGACCACGCCGCTGCAACTGGTCCAGGCCACGGGCCTGCTCGCCAACGGCGGCGTGCGGCACCGGCCACACCTGCTCAAGGCCACCCAGGCCGGCTTCAACGCGCCGCTGGTGCCGGAACCGCAGCCGCCCGGCGTGTTGCTGGTGAAGGACCCCGCGCACCTGGCCGCCGTCAACGAAGGCATGGTGGCCGCCATGCACGCTCCCACCGGCTCC
>DNNT01000308.1 GCA_003497545.1 Arenimonas sp.
GCCAACGCCGCCATCGACCACATCCGCGACTGGTCGCTGGGCACGAACGGCAAGTGGACCACCATGGGCATCCCGTCGGACGGCAGCTACGGCATCCCGAAGGACGTGATGTACGGCTTCCCGGTGACCTGCAAGGACGGCAAGTACGAAATCGTGCAGGGCCTGGAGGTCGACGAGTACTCGCGCTCGATGATGGACAAGACCCTGGCCGAGCTCGAGGAAGAGCGCGCCGGCGTCGCCCACCTGCTCTGAGGCGCGATCGCGTGCAGCGCACCTACCCGCTGCTGCTCGCCGCCATCCTGGCCAGCGCGGCCCCCGTTGCCGGGGCCGCCGGTCCCGGGGGCGACGGGAGTGCGGATACGGTTCGCGAATGCTGGCCCGAACTGGCGGGCGCGCCCAAGGCCAAGCCGGGCGGCGCGGTCGGCAGGATGCTCAGGCTTGAGGCGGGAAAGAGCCCGATCGCGCGATTCGCCACGGGAGAGAGCCTGGTCGTGGTGGTGGTCCTGCCGGCCCTGAAGAAGCCCTACGCCCTCGAGTTCCAGGTGACGCCCGACCTCAACCTCGGCCGTCCCGGCGAGGTCCTGCTGCCGTCGGTGGTGTTGGTGGATGCGGAGTTCTGCGCCGTCTCCAGCCATCCCGAGCTTGAATTCAAGCCGCACTACAACTTCTTCACCACCGAACGCACCACCCGGGCCCAGGTGCCGGTTTCCGACCCGGTGGTCCGCCACGCCCTCGTTTATTCCGATCCCGCCCGCGTGGGCCAATCCGTGGATTTCGAGCTCAATGGTTTCGACATGGGCGCGCTTCGCCGATCCGAACAAGGATGGACGATGGCCCGCATCAACCGTTGATCGATCCGCCGACGCAAGCATGGAGTCAAGCATGTCCGAAGTTTCGAATGGCGCGCGCTTCCGCGCCGCCGTCAGGGAAGAATCCCCGCTGCAGGTGATGGGCGCCATCACCGCCTACGCCGGCCTGATGGCCAAGCGCGTGGGCTACAAGGCGCTGTACCTCTCGGGCGGCGGCGTGGCCGCCAATTCGCTGGGCGTGCCCGACCTTGGCATCAGCACCATGGAAGACGTGCTCACCGACGCCCGCCGCATCGTCGACGCCACCGGCATGCCGCTGCTGGTGGACATCGACACCGGCTGGGGCGGCGCCTTCAACATCGGCCGCACCATCAAGGCCTTCCAGCGCATTGGCGTCGCCGCCGTGCACATGGAGGACCAGGTCGGCCAGAAGCGCTGCGGCCACCGCCCGGGCAAGGAGGTGGTGTCGAAGGAAGAAATGGTGGACCGGGTCAAGGCCGCCGTGGACGCGCGCACCGATGCCGGCTTCGTGATCATGGCGCGCACCGACGCCGCCGCGGTGGAGGGCGTCGACGCCGCCATCGATCGCGCCGTGGCCTACGTCGAGGCGGGCGCCGACATGATCTTCCCCGAGGCCATGAAGTCACTGGACGACTACCGCCGCTTCAAGGCCGCGGTGAAAGTGCCCATCCTCGCCAACCTCACCGAGTTCGGCTCGACCCCGTTCTTCACCACGGACGAGCTGCGCGAAGCCAGCGTCGACATCGCGCTTTACTGCTGCGGCGCCTACCGCGCCATGAACAAGGCGGCGCTGGGCTTCTACGAAACCGTGCGCCGCGAAGGCACGCAGAAGAACATCATCGACACGCTGCAGACCCGCGCCGAACTCTACGACTTCCTGGGCTACCACGCCTACGAAGACAAGCTCGACGAACTGTTCTCGCAGAAGAAAAACTGAGCAAGGAGCCACCGATGAGCGAAAACACCCACCTGCCCAAGCCCAAGAAGTCGGTCGCCCTCAGCGGCACCGCGGCGGGCAACACCGCGCTGTGCACGGTCGGCCGCAGCGGCAACGACCTGCATTACCGCGGCTACGACATCCACGACCTGGCCACGAAGGCCGGCTTCGAGGAAGTGGCGCACCTGCTGGTGCACGGCGCGCTGCCCACCGCCAGCCAGCTGGCCGCCTACAAGACCAAGCTGCGCCGCCTGCGCGGCTTGCCGGNNCGCGACATCGCCGACAAGCTGATGGCCAGCTTCGGCTCGATGCTGCTGTACTGGTGGCACTTCACCCGCAACGGCCGTCGCATCGACGTCGAGACCGGCGACGACACCATCGCCGCACACTTCCTGCACCTGCTGCACGGTGAACCGCCGAGCGCCTCGCACGCCCGCGCGCTCGACCAGTCGCTGGTGCTGTACGCCGAACACGAATTCAACGCTTCCACCTTCACCGCCCGCGTGATCGCCGGCACCGGCTCGGACCTGTTCAGCTGCATCACCGGCGCCATCGGCGCGCTGCGCGGCCCGAAGCACGGCGGCGCGAACGAAGTGGCGATGGAGATCATCGCGCGTTACGGCAGCGCCGACGAGGCGGAGGCCGACATCCGCGCCCGCGTCGAGCGCAAGGAAATCGTCATCGGCTTCGGCCACCCGGTGTACACCATCGGCGACCCGCGCAACCCGATCATCAAGGAAATCAGCCGCAAGCTCTGCAAGGAAGGCGGCAACCAGGTCCTGTTCGACGTCAGCGAGCGCATCGAGACGCTGATGATGGACCTCAAGAAGATGTTCCCGAACCTCGACTGGTACAGCGCGTCCGCCTACCACATGATGGGTGTGCCGACGGCGATGTTCACCCCGCTGTTCGTCATCGCCCGCACCAGCGGCTGGTCGGCTCACGTGATCGAGCAGCGCATCGATGGCAAGATCATCCGCCCGAGCGCGAACTACACCGGCCCCGAGGACCGCGAGTTCGTGCCGCTCGACAAGCGCTGATCGCGCCACGGCAAGAAAAGGAAAAGGCCGCGCAGCGATGCGCGGCCTTTTTCATTGCCGGGCCCGGGTGCGTCAGGGTGCCATGCGCTGGGCGGTGGCGGGCAGGGCGGCCACGGTGACGGTGGGCACCGGCGCCGCGACGGGCGGGCTCAGGCGCTGCACCCGGAAAAAGGTGTGGTCGCCGATGGTGGCCACCCGCGGCGAGGCGGCCCAGGCCGGGTTGGCCAGGTCCAGTGCGGCGAAGTGGCTGGCGCCGGGCACCACCNNCCGCCAGTCCTGCTGGGCCTGGAAGGCGATTTCCACGGCCTGCTGCCAGGCCTCGAGGTTCTTCATGCGCAGGCCGGGGTTCACGATGGTGGGTGCGAACTGCTTGCGGGCGGTGACCACTTCGCAGACCGAATCGCCCCACTGGCCGCTGTCGCGACGGCGCAGGGCCACCTCGGCCACCGCGCGCTGGCCCAGCTCGGACTGGTTGCGGGCTTCCAGGTACACCGTCGTCGCCAGGCACAGCGGGTCGGCGGCGGGCTGGGGCAGGATCTGGGCCAGCCAAAGGATGAAAGACAGCTTCATGGCGGAACTCCTTGCTCCGTTGCGCCGCAAGTTCCCGCCCGCCATCTGGCGGGTCCCGTAATGGTCAACGGGGGAGGGGAGGGCCTGCGGCCTGGCGTTTTGGGGATGGACGGGACTTGCCCGCATTCCAGGGGGGCGGGCTAGGTTGGGCGCCCCCGGAATCCCCGCGAAGCCATGCGCTGCGGGGCCGTTTCAGTCGGCGCGGCCCTTGGCCGGGCACCGATCCAGCGGCGCATGGTACGGGGAAAAATCCAACCCTGCCTGAACGGGAATTTCCAAGCCTTTGATTTGACTTGGAGTAATTGCTCAGAGGGCGGCGGCGAGGCGGCTGCCCTGGTCGATGGCGCGCTTGGCGTCGAGCTCCGCGGCCACGTCGGCGCCACCGATCAGGTGGGCGGTACGGCCGGCTGCCTGAAGGGGTTCCACGAGCGTCCGCAGCGGTTCCTGGCCGGCACAGACCACCACGTGGTCCACCGGCAGCAACTGTTCCTGGCCCTCCACCCGGATGCGCAGCCCGGTGTCGTCCACGCCCAGGTACTCGACCCCGCCCAAGGCCTGCACGCCCTTGGCCTTCAGGGCCGAGCGGTGGATCCAGCCGGTGGTCTTGCCNNCCCTTCATCTGCAGCGCGGCGCGGTGAATCCAGCCGGTGGTCTTGCCCAGGCGGGCGCCCGGTTTGCCGGGGCTGCGCTGGAGCAGCCAGAGCTCGCGGGACGGCGCCTCGGGCCGGGGTTTAGCCAAGCCGCCGGGGCCGTCGAAGTCGGGTGCCACGCCCCATTCGGCCATCCAGCGCCCGGTGTCCAGGCTGGGCGAAGGACCCTCGTGGGCCAGGTATTCCGCCACGTCGAAGCCGATGCCGCCGGCGCCGATGATGGCCACCCTGGCGCCCGGCACCACGCGGCCGGTGAGCACGTCGAGGTAGCTCACCACCTTCGGGTGGTCGGCGCCGGGGAAGGCCACCTGGCGCGGGCGGATGCCGGTGGCCAGCACGATCTCGTCGAAACCGCCGGCCAGCAGTGCCCCGGCGTCCACGCGCTGGCCCAGGCGCAGTTCGACGCCGGTCAGTTCGATGCGTTTGCCGAAGTAGCGCAGGGTCTCGTGGAACTCCTCCTTGCCCGGGATCTTCTTGGCCAGGTTGAACTGGCCGCCGATTTCGCCGGCCGCGTCGATCAGGGTGACCCGGTGCCCCCGCTCGGCGGCCACCGTGGCGCAGGCGAGCCCGGCCGGACCGGCGCCAACCACGGCGATGCGCTTGGGCGCTGAAGTGGGCGCGTAGACCAACTCGGTCTCGGCGCAGGCGCGCGGGTTCACCAAACAGCTGGCCTTGCGGTTCACGAACACATGGTCCAGGCAGGCCTGGTTACAGGCGATGCAGGTGTTGATCTCGTCGCGGCGGCCGGTGCGGGCCTTGTTCGCCCACTGAGGGTCGGCCAGCAGCGGCCGCGCCATGGACACCATGTCCGCCTGGCCCGCGGCGAGGATGCCCTCGGCCACTTCGGGCATGTTGATGCGGTTGGTCGCGACCAGCGGCACCGACACATGCGGCTTGAGCTTGGCGGTGACGCCGGCGAAGGCGCCTCGCGGCACCGAGGTGGCGATGGTGGGCACGCGCGCCTCGTGCCAGCCGATGCCGGTGTTGATGATCGTGGCGCCGGCGGCCTCGATGGCCTTGGCCTGCATCACGATCTCGTCCCAGGCCGAACCCCCTTCGACCAGCTCGAGCATCGACAGCCGGTAGATCAGGATGAAGTCCGGGCCCACAGCCTCGCGGATGCGGCGCACGATTTCGACCGCGACGCGCATGCGCTTCTCCGGCGTGCCGCCCCAGGCGTCGCTGCGCTTGTTGGTGCGCGCCGACAGGAACTGGTTGATCAGGTAACCCTCGGAGCCCATCACCTCGACGCCGTCGTAGCCCGCGTCCCGGGCCAGCTTCGCCGTGGTGACGAAAGCGCGGATCTGGCGCTCGACGCCCCAGGCCGTGAGCGCGCGCGGCGTGAGCGGGCTGATCGGCGCCTTGACCTTCGAAGCCGACACCAGCAGCGGGTGCGCGGCGTAGCGGCCGGCGTGCAGGATCTGCAGGCAGATCCTCCCGCCGGCGCCGTGCACGGCGTCGGTGACGATCCGGTGCTTGTGGATTTCCCAGGGCCAGCTGAGCTTGCCGGCGAAGGGCTTGAGCCAGCCCACCAGGTTCGGCGAAATGCCGCCGGTGACCATCAGGCCCGTGCCGCCCTCGGCGCGTTCGCGGAAATAAGCGGCCAACCTCGGGAAGTCGCGCGCGTGGTCCTCCAGTCCCGTGTGCATCGAGCCCATGAGGATGCGGTTGGGCAGGCGGCAGAAGCCCAGGTCCAGGGGCTGGAAGAGATGCGGGTAGGGCGTCGTGGTCATGGCGGGCGCGTGCGTCGGCTGATCGTTTCACCTTGCCCGGTTCATCCGGCCCGGACAAGGCGGGGAAGGGTGGGTCAGGGTGCGTCGGCACCGGCGGGGCGCAGGCCCACGTCGCGCAGCTCGAGCCGGCCGCCGTCGGCGTCGCGCAGCTCCAGCGTGGCCAGCGGCACGCCCGTGTGGCGGTTGACGAAGCGCACCGGCGACTGGCCGCCGTAGACCCAGCGGTCTCCCCACTGCGCCAGCGCGATCAGCACCGGGGCCAGGTCCTTGCCGCTGGGCGTGAGGCGGTACTCGACCTCGCGGGCGTCGTCGGCGGACGGTCGGCGTTCCAGAACGCCGGCCTCGACCAGGCGCTTGAGTCGCGCGCTCAGCACGTTCTTGGCGATGCCCAGCCGGCGCTCGAAGTCGCCGAAGCGGCGGGCGCCCCGGAAGGCCTCGCGCAGGATCAGCAGGCTCCACCATTCGCCGACCCGTTCCAGCGCCTGCGCCATCGGGCAGGCCATGCCTGAATAGGAGGTTCGCTTCATGGGGCCAGCCTAACGGATTCCAGTTGCATCAAGCAACCGAAAGGCGTAGGTTCCCTTCCAGTTGCATAAAGCAACCGAAAGGACCTGCCATGACCCGCCTCCCGATCCGCCCGCTGGGCCGCCTCCTGGGCGCACTGTCCCCCGAACTCGCGGCCGAACTGGCCCGCCGCCTCGCCACCCGGCCCATGGGCCGCTCCCGCCGTCCCGACCCCGAAGGCGCGGTGCCGGTGACCTTCCGTTTCGGCCTGGCCGGCCTGCGCTGGGGCGACCGGGGCCCGCGCATCCTGGCCCTGCATGGCTGGGAGGGGCGGGCGGCGCAGTTCCGCGGCCTGGGCGAACGGCTGGCGGCGCGGGGCTACCAGCTGATCGCGATCGACGCGCCGGCGCATGGCCGTTCGCCCGGCCGGGAAGCAGACCCGGTGGTCTTCGCCGATGCGCTGCAGGAAGTGGCGGCCGAACTCGGGCCGCTGCACGCGGTGGTGGGGCACTCGATGGGTGGCGCCTCGGCCCTGCTGGCACTGAGCCGTGGCCTCGACGCGGTGCGCACGGTGGCCATTGCGGCGCCGGCCGGCCTCGCAGGCGTGCTGGCGCGCATGAGCCGCGGGCTCGGGCTGCCCGAGGCGGCGCGGCGCCGCTTCTTCGAGAAGATGCATCGTCGCACTGGCATCGCGCCCGAGGCGCTGGACATTGACCAACTCGCCGCGCGCATCGCCCAGCCGATGCTGGTGGTGCACGACCACGACGACGCGGTCATCCCGTTCGAAGATGCCCGCAGGATCGCGCGCGCCACGCAGGGCGAACTGCTGGCCTCCCGGGGCCTCGGCCATCGCGCCGTGCTGCACGATGCCGCCGTGCTCGACCACGTGGTGGGTTTCCTCGACGCTCGCGCCGCCTGAAAAAGGCGGCCGCACGCCGCGCCATTGTCCGTTGTGGCTAGGACCAGGACCGGCGGGGCACCGCTGCTTCTGGCAAAGTAAGCCCACTTCGCCAACGCACGCACGGACCGCCCGCCGATGAGCCTTCAAGACCACCGCTCCGCCAAGCGCCCCGAGCCCGACCAGTCCATGGTCGACATCGCCAACTACGTCACCGACTACTACATCGGTTCGTCGGAGGCCTACACCACGGCGCGCTACATGCTGCTCGACTCACTGGCGTGCGCGATGCTGGCCCTGCGCCACCCGGAATGCGTGAAGCACCTTGGCCCGCTGGTGCCCGGCGCCAACCTGCCCGGCGGCGTACGCGTGCCCGGCACCTGCCACGAGCTCGATCCCGTGCAGGCGGCCTACAACATCGGCGTGCAGATCCGCTGGCTCGATTTCAACGACACCTGGCTCGCCGCCGAGTGGGGCCATCCGTCCGACAACCTCGGCACCATCCTCGCCGTCGGCGACTACCTCAGCCGCAAGGCCGAGCGTGAACACGGCAAGCCGGTCACCGTGCGCGACATCCTGACCTGGGCGATCAAGGCCCACGAGATCCAGGGCTGCTACGCGCTGAAGAACAGCTTCAACCGCGTCGGCCTCGACCATGTGCTGCTGGTGCGTCTGGCCTCCACCGCCGTGGCCACCCACATGCTCGGCGGCGGCAAGGAAGAAATCATCAGCGCCGTCAGCAACAGCTGGGCCGATGGCGGCGCCCTGCGCACCTACCGGCACGCGCCCAACGCTGGCCCGCGCAAGGGCTGGGCCGCGGGCGACGCCTGCCGCCGCGCCGTCACCCATGCCCTCAACGCCATGAAGGGCTGCGTCGGCTACCCCAGCGTGGTCAGCGCCAAGACCTGGGGCTTTTCCGACGTGCTGTTCAAGGGCAAGCCCTTCGAGTTCGAGCGCACCTTCGGCAGTTACGTGATGGAGAACGTGCTGTTCAAGATCAGCCACCCGGCCGAGTTCCACGCCCAGACCGCGGTCGAGTGCGCCATGCAGCTGCATGCCAAGGTCGCCGGCCGCCTCGACCAGGTCGAGCGCGTGGTGATCGAAACCCAGGAAGCGGCGATGCGCATCATCGACAAGACCGGCCCGCTGTCGAACCCCGCCGACCGCGACCACTGCCTGCAGTACATGGTGGCCGTGCCGCTCGTCTTCGGCCGCCTCGGCCACGAGGACTACGGCGACGCCGTGGCCGCCGACCCCCGCATCGACGCCCTGCGCGGCAAGATGGAAGTGAAGGAAGACCCGCGCTTCACCCGCGACTACATGGACCCCGAGAAGCGCTACATCGGCAACGCCATCGAGGTCTTCTTCAAGGATGGCAGCTCCACGGGCAAGGTTTCGATCGACGCCCCCATCGGGCACCGCGAGCGCCGGGGCGAAGGCGTCCCGGTCCTGCTGCGCAAGTTCGAGGCCGCCATCGCCGGCCAGTTGCCGGCGAAGAAGGTCCAGCAGGTCCTGGCCCTTACCGGGGACACCTCCCGGTTCGAGGCCACCCCCATCCACCGGTTCATGGACCTGTTCGCCCTCTGACCGCCCGGAATGGGCGGCTTACGGGGGGCTCCAACTTGCCAAGCGCCAGCCGATTTGTTAGCTTCGCGTTAACATTCAGGCCGCTAAGGTCTGGGTTGACTCTGGCGGGGCCCCTCTCACGAGGTTTAGTCCGCACCGTTTGAGCTGTTTCCCCTTGAATACGGAGCAAATCATGAAGAAGAAACTCCTCTGCTGTGCCCTCCTTGGCGCCGTGTCGATGTCGCAGGCCGCGATGGCCCAGGATTTCGACGACCGCTGGTACGTCTCCGGCACCCTGGGCCAGAATTTCCAGGACGATGACCGCAACACCGACAACGCGCTGTTCGGCGCGCTGGGCCTGGGCAAGTTCATCACCCCGAACTGGTCGGTCGACGTCGAAGCCAACTACCAGAATCCGAAGAACGGCAACCTCTGGTTCAGCCAGTACGGCGCGTCCGTCGACGCCCGTTACCACTTCCTGCGCGAAGGCAAGAACTGGTGGCCGTTCGTCCGCATGGGCCTGGGCATGCAGAAGGCCGAGGAAGAGTTCAACGCCTTCCCGAGCCCGAACTCGCCGGGCCAGCGCGAAGACAGCTTCATGGCCGCCAACCTCGGCGCCGGCATCCAGGCCGACTACGACCGCTACGCCCTGCGTGGCGAGCTGACCGGCCGCTTTGCCTTCGACGACACCTCGGTCGTGGCCCCGAACTCCAACTCCTTCGGCGACATCCTGGCTTCCATGAGCGTGCTCGTGAAGCTCGGCGACCTGCCGGCCCCGGTCGTCCCGGAAGCCCCGGCCCCGGTCGAGAAGACCTGCGCCGACCTCGATGACGACGGCGACGGCGTCAACAACTGCGACGACAAGTGCCCGGGTTCGGTTGCCGGCCAGGCCATCGGTCCGGATGGTTGCCCGGTCCCGCTGACCATCGACCTGAAGGGCGTCAACTTCGACTTCGACAAGGACACCCTGCGTCCGGACGCCGTGGCGATCCTCGACGAGGCCGTGTCGATCCTGCAGAAGTACCCGCAGCTCAAGGTTGAAGTACNNGTCGCGCCGCCGCCGTGTACAACTTCCTGACCGGCAAGGGCATCGACGCCGCCCGCCTCGTGGGTCCGAACGGTTTCGGCGAGAGCCGTCCGATCGACACCAACGACACCAAGGAAGGCCGTGCGCGCAACCGCCGCACCGAGCTGAACGTCCAGAACTAAGGCGTTCGCTGCAAGCAACACCCGAAGCCCGGCCTCGCGCCGGGCTTCGTCTTTCATGGGGTTCAGTTTTCTTCGATTGCGCGCCGCGTTGCCCGGGCCTAAGCTTCCTGCAGCCTACCGGTTCCCTGGTGTCCGATGATCCGCAAACTGCTCCTGGCCCCGCTGCTGTTCCCCGCGCTCGCGCTCGCCGCCGGCGCGCCTTGCGAAACGCCTTCGCTGGCGCCGCTGCCCGACACGGTGCCGGCCCCGGAAATGCTGCGCGCGCCCGCCGCCGCCAGCTGCCTGCGCATGGACGCCCTGTCCTTCGTCGAGCGCCTGCGCCGGCCCGCCACCCCGGCGCCGGCCGCGCCCGCGGCGGCCCGCCCGGCGACCGCCACCGCCTCGAACAGCGGCTATGTGCCCAAGACGCAGCACGACAACACGCCCTGGCGCTTCGACATGAACCAGAACGGCCGCCGCATGACCGCGGAAGAGTTCGACGCCTGGATGAAGGCCAAGGGCATCCGCGTCGCCACCGGCAAGCCCACGGCCNNACGCAGGCTTGCTGAAGCGGTAGTGGGCGACGAGCCACTCGTTGCCCCCGGCATAGCCGAAGAGTTCCGCGCACGCCATCCAGAACATCCGCCAGCGCTGGTGCCAGCGCTCGGCGTCGGCCGCGCCATAGGCGGCCGACAGCACCCCCAGCACCTCGCTGCGGTTGCGGTCCTGGTTCTCGAGCCAATGGTTCGCCGTGCGCTCGTAATGGGTGCCCGGCAGCAGCCAGCGCTGTTCGATCGCCAGGTGCTCCTGGAAGTGCAGCAGCGTGTCGGCCGAGGGCATCAGCCCGCCGGTGAAGAAATACCGGCCCATCCAGTTGTCCTCGCCCTCTGTGAGGAAGGGGTACATCAGGCTGCGGTGGGCGAAGATGTGCACGAACAGCTTGCCGCCCGGCTTCAGCCAGCCGGCGACGTTGCCCAGCAGGTGCCGGTAGTTGCGCATGTGCTCGAACATCTCGATCGACACCACGCGGTCGAATTCGCCGGCGGGCAGCTCCAGCCGGTTGACGTCGCGGGTCAGGATCTCGATGTTGCCCAGGCCGCGTTTCGCCGCCTGCGCCAGGATGTGCTCGCGCTGGCTGCGTGAATTCGACACGCCGGTGATTCGCGCCTGCGGGAAGCGCTCGGCCATCCACAGCGTCAGCGAGCCCCAGCCGCAGCCGAGCTCGAGGATGCGCTGGCCGTCGGCCAGTTCCGCGCGCTCGCCGTACAGGGCCAGCATGGCGTCCTCGGCCTCGTCCAGGCTTTCGTTGCCGGTGCGGTAGAAGGCGCTGGAGTATTTCAGGCGGCGGCCCAGGCAAAGCTCGAAGAAGCGCGCCGGCACTTCGTAGTGCTGCTCGTTCGCCGCGTCGGTTTCGATGGCGATGGGGCTGCGGCGCAGTTCCTCCAGCAGTTCGCGGAAACGCGCATCGGCCTGCGCCAGGTCGCCGGCGCCTTCCTCGCGCAGGCGCTGCGCGCAAAGGCGACGGATGCCAAGGCGGGTGAGGGCGTCGGGCACGAGCCCGCGCTCGCACAGGTCGATCAGGGACATTCGCTTACTCCGGGGAACGGGGAGCGCGGCGCGGCGGCCACGGGAAGAAGGCGCTGGTTTCCTGCTGGTAGCGGCGGTAGTCCTCGCCGCGGCTGCGCAGCGCCTGCGCCTCGGTCCACGGGATGCCGCTCACGCGGTACAGGAAGGCGAACATCAGCACCGGGCCGAGCAGGCTGAGCCAGAACAACCCGCCGCCGACGGCCAGCAGCACGTAGCTGAACCAGTGCAGCCATTCGAAGAAATAATTCGGGTGCCGCGACCAGGCCCACAGGCCGGTGCGGCAGGNNGGGTCGGCGCGGAAGCGGGCCAGTTGCCGGTCGGCCACGCCTTCGCCCACCATCGCGCCCAGCCATACCCCGATCGCCAGCACGGTGCAAAGACCCGAATGGTAAGTGGGGTTCTGCGCCGCCGCCACGAAAGGCAGGGCGAACAAAGCCACCACCAGCGCCTGGGCCTGGAAGAACCAGAAGAATTTCGCCGGGCTGCCGCCCCAGGCGGCGCGCAGGGCCTGGTAGCGACCGTCTTCTTCCTCGTTGAGTACGCGGTGCAGCAGGTGCAGGCACAGGCGCGCGCCCCAGACGCTGCCGAACATGGCCACCAGGCTGCGCGACATCGGCGAACCTTCGCCCAGCGCGCCCACCAGCAGCGCCGCCAGCGCCATCAGTCCGGCCCAGCCCACGTCCACGAATCCGAGGTTGCGCACGCGCATCGAAAAGGCCCACAGCGCGGCCATCGCCAGCGCCGAGCCGGCCCAGATGATCGCGATGAGCAGCCAGGAATTCATGCCGCCGCCGCCCCCCGGTCGCCCGGCTGCGCCAGCCCGCCGGTACGGCGGTGCAGGGCGAACAGCAGCGGCATCACCAGCGCCCAGCCCAGCGCCAGGGCGCCCAGCGTCCAGGCCACGGGCGCGCCGAAGCTGACGGCGTCGAAGGCGCCGGCGGCCGTCCAGTAGGCCAGCGGGCCACCGACCAGCCCGAACAGCGCTGCCGTCCACGGCCGTTTCGCCAGGAAGCCCATCGAGTGGTTCAGGGTGAGCGCGAAGCCGGCCCACAACGACCAGATCCACACCGGCGCCACCGAGCGCCAGGGCCAGGGCTCGGCGTAGACGAGCCAGCCCGAGGCCGCGAACGCGGTGTCCAGGGCGATGCCCAGCGGCAGAGCGATGGCCAGCAGGCGCAGGTCGTCGCGACGCTTGCCACCCCAGGCCAGCATGGCCAGCACGAACAGCAGCGCCGCCACCGGCCCCGCCCAGGGGTGGCCCGCGCCGGCGCCGCCGATGCTTGCCAGCCACACCAGCTGGAAGCCGACGACGTTGCCCGCGGCCAGCAGCATCGCGTTCATGTCAGGCCACCTCGGGCGCGGGCAGGTACTGGCCGCGCCGGTTGCCCGGTCGGGCCAGCAAGAGGTGCACGTCGCCGATCGAGCGCTCAAGGAAGCCACCCTCGCAGTAGCACAGGTAGAACTCCCACATCCGGATGAAGCGCTCGTCATACCCCAGCGCCCGCACCTCGTCCAGCCGGCCCAGGAAACGCTGGCGCCAGTGGCGCAGGGTGAGCGCGTAGCTCGGGCCGATGTCCTCCAGGTTCACCAGGCGCAGGTCGCTGGCCTTGGCGGCGGCGTTGGCGATGGCGCTGACGCAGGGGATGAAGCTGCCCGGGAAGATGAAGCGCTTGATGAAATCCACCGAGTGCAGCGCCTGCTCGTAGCGGTGGTCTTCGATGGTGATGGCCTGGATCAGCGCCAGGCCCTCGGGCTTGAGCAGCGAGGCGCACTTGGCCAGGTAGGTTTCCAGGTACTGGTGGCCGATGGCCTCGATCATCTCGATCGACACCAGCTTGTCGTAGGTGCCGGTGAGGTCGCGGTAGTCCTCGAGCAGCACGGTCACGCGGTCGGACAAGCCGGCGGCGGCGATGCGCTCGACGGCCAGCGCGTGCTGTTCCTTCGAAATGGTGGTGGTGGTGACGCGGCAGCCGTGGTGGCGCGCGGCGTGCAGCGCCATGCCGCCCCAGCCGGTGCCGATCTCGACCAGGTGGTCGCCGGGCTGCAGGTCGAGCTTGCGGCAGATGCGCTCGAGCTTGCGCCACTGGGCGGTTTCCAGCGATTCGTTTTCATCGGCGAACACCGCCGAGGAATACATCATCGACGCGTCCAGGAAGAGCTTGAACAGCTCGTTGCCCAGGTCGTAATGGGCGGCGATGTTCTTGCGGCTGCCGCTGCGGGTGTTGCGGCGCAGGGCGTGCCAGCCGCGCAGGGCCAGGCCGCCGGCGCGGGCCAGGCCGGTTTCCATGGCGTCGAGGTGGTCGCGGTTGAGCACCAGCAGGCGTACCAGCGCCACCAGGTCGGTGCAGCGCCACAGGCCGTCCATGTAGGCCTCGCCGGCGCCCACCGAGCCGCTGGCGGCGGCGGCGCGATAGAAACCCGGGTCCAGGATGTCCAGCTCGGCCCGCAGCGCGCCGCCGGCTTCGCCCAACACCACGGTGCCCAGGGCGTCGCGCACCACCAGCTGGCCCCCGCGCAGGCCGTCCAGGGTGGCCAGCAGGCGCTTGCGCAGCACGCGGTCGAGCGCGCCGTACCGGCCGGAGGCCTGGTCCGGGCGCGACAGGGTTTCGGCGGTGCTGCTCATCAGGGTCTCCGGGGCGTGGTGGCGGGGTGCGGGTGGAACGGGACGCGCTTGAGCCAGAGCCGGGCCGCCTGCCAGTAGATGGCGGCGCCCACCTTGGCGGTGAGCAATGGATACCGCCCCAGGCATGAAGCCAACGTGTTCCCGTCCAGTGGCCGGCGTTCCAGCACCAGGGTGGCGTCGAACTCGGGGCGGTCGCCGTCGAGCACGTCCATGTGCACCCGCAGGTGCTCGCCGGGCGGCTGGAAAACCCAGTGGTAGCGCCGCCGCATGGCCATGAAGGGCGAGACGTGGAAGCCCTTGTCGAAGCCCCAGTGCAGGGCGTCGCCGTGGTGTTCGGCGTCGGCCACCGGCAGCAGGTAGCCGTGGCGTTCGCCCCAGGGCGTGTTGGTGATTTCGGCGAAAACCCAGTCCAGCGTCTCGCCGTCGGGCAGGAAGCCGTAGTAGAAGCTCACCGGGTTCATGGTCTTGCCGAAGTAGCGGCCGTGGGTGAGCAGGCGGATCGGGCCCTCGGGGCGGCGGCCGAGCTCGCGTTCGACCCGGTCACGCACGGCCGTGTCCAGGGGCAGCGCCGGGTCGCCGTAATAGTCGCGGCGGCGGAACTGCGCCAGGTTGCGGCGATCCACCGACCAGAACCAGCGGCCGGCGAAGACCTGGTCGAGTTCGGCCAGGTCCAAGTAGAGCTGGAACATGCGGTAGCGGAAGGCGTGCGGCACCGGGGCGTGCCGGCGGTGCCGGACCCAGCCCTCGTAAATGGCGGATTTCAGCGCCATTGCACCCCGAGCGCGCGCGCCACCTCGACGCCGCTGCGCAGCCCGTCCTCGTGGAAGCCGAAGCCCCAGTAGGCGCCGGCGTACCAGGTGCGGTTGACGCCGTTGATCTCGCCGCGGCGCGCCTGGGCGGCCACGCTGGCGTGGGTGTAGACCGGGTGGTGGTAACGCATGCGCGCCAGCACCCGTGCCGGGTCGATGTCCTGGCCGCGACCCAGGGTGACCACGAACGGCCGCTCGCTTTCGAGCGACTGCAGGTGGTTCATGCAGTAGCTCACGGTGCAGGCTGCGCCCGGCGTCGCCGGCACGTAGGCGTTCCAGGCCGCCCACGCCCGGCGGTTCTTCGGCAGCAGGCGGGCGTCGGTGTGCAGCACGGTTTCGTTGGCCTGGTAGGGGATGGCGCCCAGCACCTCGCGCTCGGCGTCGCTGGGGTCGGCCAGCAGGGCCAGGGCCTGGTCGCTGTGGCAGGCCAGTAGCACCTGGTCGAAGGCTTCCTCGCCGTCGTCGGTGGCCACGAAGGCGCGGTCGGCTTCGCGATGCACGCGCCGGGCCGGCGATGACAGCCGCACGTGCACCCTCCACTGGCGCCGCAGCGCCTCGATGTAGCTCGACGAGCCGCCCGTCACCACCCGCCACTCCGGCCGTTCGCTGACCTGCAGCATGTGGTGGTTGTCCATGAACCGCACCAGGTACTTGGCCGGGAACTGCAGGATCGACTGCGAGGGCGACGACCACAGCGCGCAGGCCATCGGCACCAGGTGGTCCTCGATGAACATCGGCGAATAGTCGTTGTCGCGCAGGTAGTCGCCCAGCGAGGGACCATCGCCGGCTTCGGCCAGCAGCGCGGGGGCTTCGCGGTAGAAACGCGTGATGTCGCGCACCATGCGCCAGAACTTCGGCGACACCAGGTTGCGGCGCTGGCAGAACAGCGAATCGAGGTTGGTGGCGTTGTATTCCAGGCCGCTGCGTGCGTCCTGCACCGAGAAGCTCATGGTGGTGGGCTGGGTCGGCACGCCGAGTTCGTCGAACAGCGCCGTCAGCAGCGGGTAGTTCTGCGGGTTCATCACGATGAAGCCGCTGTCCACCGAATAGGCCTTGCCGCCCTGTTCGACGCGGTGCGTGTGCGTGTGCCCGCCCAGGCGCGCCTCGCGCTCGAACAGCACCACCTCGTGTTCGCGCGAGAGCAGCCAGGCCGCGCCCAGCCCGGCGATGCCGCTGCCGATGACCGCGATCCTCATGCGGCCTCCCGGCGCGCCGTGCGCAGGGCGGCCGGCACTGGCCGCAGATCGCTCACCAGGCCCAGCAGCGCCATCGCGCGCAGGCCCAGGTAGGTCAGGTCCAGCTCCCACCAGGCGAATCCTTGCCGGGCCGAACCCGGGTAGTGGTGGTGGTTGTTGTGCCAGCCCTCGCCGAAGGTGAGCAGGGCCAGCAGCGCATTGTTGCGGCTGTCGTCGCGGGTGGCGAAGCGGCGGCTGCCCCAGCGGTGCGAGAGCGAATTGATGGTCACGGTGACATGGAACAGCACGATCGTCGACACGAAGAAGCCCCACACCAGCAGCTGCGGCCCGTTGGTGCCCAGGCCCGGGTGGGCGCTTTCCAGCCAGGAGCCCAGCGCGTACAGGCCTACCGCCAGCAGCGCCGGCACCAGGATGTCGAAGCGGTCGAGCAGGCGAAGTTCCGGGAACCGCACCAGGTCCTTGATGGCGTCGAAATCGGTGCGGAAGCCGCGCGGCGTCAGGAACCAGCCCATGTGGCTGCGCCAGAAGCCGTGGCGCGGCGAGTGCACGTCGAGATCGGTGTCGGCATGGCGGTGGTGGTGGCGGTGGTGCGCCGCCCACCACAGCGGCCCGCGCTGCACCGAGGCCGCGCCCAGCAACGCGAACGCGAACTGCACCGGCCGCGAGGTGCGGAAGGCCTTGTGCGAGAAGTAGCGGTGGTAGAAGCCGGTGATGGCAAACATGCGCGCCGCGTACAGCGCCACCGCCATCCAGAACGCGAACCAGGAAAAACCCACCCAGAACACGCCCAGGCAGGCCAGGTGCAGGCCGATGAAGGGCAGCACGCGCAGCCAGTCGATGCGGTCGGGGTCGCCGTCGCGGGTGGGCGCGGCGCTGGTGTCGAACCAGAGCACGATGGCGCGCAGGGCGCGGCGCCAGGCAGGGGCAGGGGGCATATCAGGCATGGCCGTATGGTCGGCAGCGGGCGGTGATGGGTCGGTGAACCGCCCGCCCGCGTGGCCCCGGGCTGGCGCATTTCGTCGCGCCTGCGCCATGCTTCGCGCATGCAACGACGACCTGCGCCGATCCGCCAGCCCAACGTGCCCCGCCACGGCGTCGCGCGCGTGCTGTCGAAACAGGGCCTGTGCTCGCGCACCGAAGCGGCGCGCTGGGTGGCCGCCGGCCGCGTGGCGGTGAACGGCCGCGTGGTGCTGGACCCCGAATTCCCGGTGCGCCAGGGCCTGGACCGGCTTGCGCTGGACGGCCGGCCGCTCGAGGCCGCCGCGCCGGTGTACGTCGCGCTCAACAAGCCGCGCGGCCTGGTCACCACCGCCAGCGACGAGAGGGGTCGCGACACCGTCTACGCCTGCCTCGAGGGTTCGGGCCTGCCCTGGCTGGCGCCGGTGGGCCGCCTGGACCAGGCCAGTGAGGGACTGCTGCTGTTGAGCAACGACCCGGCCTGGGCCGCGGCCATCACCGACCCGGCCACCGGCCCCGACAAGACCTACCACGTGCAGGTGGACGCCGTGCCCGACGCCACCCTGCTGGCGCGACTGCAAGACGGCATCAGCGAAGACGGCGAACACCTGTCGGCGAAGTCCGCCATCCTGCTGCGCAGCGGCGGCCGCACCGCCTGGCTGGAAATCGTGCTCGACGAGGGCAAGAACCGGCAAATCCGCCGCCTGCTCGCCGCGAACGGCCTGGGCGTGATGCGCCTGGTGCGCGTGGCCATCGGCCCGCTGGCCCTGGGCGAATTGCCCAAGGGCCAGTGGCGCCGGCTTGCCGTGGACGAGGTCGCCGCGCTCAGCCCTTGATCACGCCCAGCTCGCGGCCGACCTTGGTGAAGGCGGCGATGGCGCGGTCGAGGTGCTCGCGGGTGTGGGCGGCGCTCATCTGGGTGCGGATGCGGGCCTGGCCCTTGGGCACCACCGGGAAGAAGAAGCCGATCACGTAGATGCCTTCCTCGAGCAGGCGCTGGGCGAACTTCTGCGCCAGCGGCGCGTCGTACAGCATCACCGGAACGATCGGGTGCACGCCCAGCTTGAGGTCGAAGCCGGCGGCCGTCATCTGTTCGCGGAAATAGGCGGTGTTTTCCTGCAGGCGGGTGCGCAGGTCGCCGGCGGCGGAGAGCATGTCGAATACCTTGGTGCCGGCCGCGACGACGTGCGGCGGCAGCGAGTTCGAGAACAGGTAGGGACGCGAACGCTGGCGCAGCATTTCGATCACCACGCGCGGGCCGGTGGTGAAGCCGCCCAGCGCGCCGCCCAGGGCCTTGCCCAGGGTGCCGGTGAAGATGTCCACCTGGTCCATCACGCCCTTCACCTCGGCGCTGCCACGGCCGGTGGCACCCAGGAAGCCGGTGGCGTGGCATTCGTCGATGTGCACCAGCGCGCCGTACTTGCGCGCCAGCGCGGTGATCTGGTCGAGCGGGGCGATGAAGCCGTCCATCGAAAACACGCCGTCGGTCGTCACCATGATCGTGCGGGCGCCATCGGCCGTGGCCTGCTGCAGCTGCTTCTCGAGGTCGGCCATGTCGCAGTTGGCGTAGCGGTAGCGCTTCGCCTTGCACAGGCGCACGCCGTCGATGATCGAGGCGTGGTTGAGCGCGTCGGAGATGATGGCGTCCTCCTCGCCCAGCAGCGGCTCGAACAGGCCGCCGTTGGCGTCGAAGCAGGCGGCGTAGAGGATGCTGTCCTCGGTGCCGAAGAACGAGGCGATCTTCGCCTCCAGTTCCTTGTGCAGGTCCTGGGTGCCGCAGATGAAGCGCACCGAGGCCATGCCGAAGCCGTGGGTGTCGAGCGCGTGCTTGGCGGCCTCGATCACCTCGGGGCTGTCGGCCAGGCCCAGGTAGTTGTTGGCGCAGAAATTGAGCACCGTCGAGCCGTCGGCCAGGGTGATCTCGGCCGACTGCGGCCCGGTGATCACGCGCTCGGCCTTGAACAGGCCCTGTTCGCGGATGGCGTCGAGTTCGGCGGCGTAGCGGGCGAGGGCAGGCGAGGTCATGGGCGGTCCCTGGGGCGGTGGAAAGCCCGCCATTATGCCGGCAAAGGTTTGCTGCGCTGCCGCATGCCTTATGATTGCTCGCTGTTGGACACTGCGCTCATTATTTTCAACAACTGGCCCGGAATCCCGAACAGGGCTGCCGGTGACAAGACCAGCCAGCGCGCCGTGCCCTTGCCCCGCCCCAAAAACTGACGAGGAATTCCCGATGCTCAACAAGAAGACGCTTTCGCTCGCCCTGACCGCCGCGCTGTTCGCGCTGCCGATGGTTTCGCTCGCCCAGGACGGTGCCGAAGAGGCCGCTGCCGAGGAGGAGAGCTCCATCTACAGCTGGAATGCCGCCATCGCCACCGACTACATGTTCCGCGGCGTGTCGCAGACCGACGGCGAGGCCGCCCTGCAGCTCGGCGCCGACCTGAACTTCGACAACGGCTTCTACGTGGGTGTCTGGGCCTCGAACGTGGACTTCGGCGCCGGCAGCCCGGACATCGAGCTCGACACCTACATCGGCTGGAACCACGACCTGACCGAGCGCCTGAACCTCGACCTGATGGTCAACCGCTACAACTACATCGGCGAAGCCGACGACTTCGGCGATTCCGACTACAACGAGTTCATCGGCGCCCTGACGCTCGACGAGACCTACACCTTCACCCTCGGCTACACCAACGACGTGTACGCCCTGGGCGAAACCGGCATGTACTTCGGCCTGGGCGGCAGCTGGGAGCTCCCGCACTCGATCGGCCTGGACGTGACCGCCGGCCGCAGCACCTTCGACGAAGCCACCGGTTACGAGGACTACAGCGACTTCTCGATCTCGTTCAACAAGGACTTCGGCCCGGTGAACGCGGCGATCGGCTATTACGGCACCGACGCCGACGGCGACGTGAACTTCGGCGACGCCGCCGACAACCGCTTCATGCTCACCCTGTCGATCGGCGGCTGATCCACCCGCCCGCAGCGACACCGCGGGGCGCCCCAGGGCGCCCCGTTCTTTTTCAGGACGCCGAACGCGCCAGGCGCAGGCCGCGGCGGTAGGGCGGCTCGCCGGGGTAGGGCGGCGGCGGGACCAGGCGCCAGCCGCGGGCGCTGATTTCCCGATGCGCCCGCTCGCTCACCACGCCCGACACCAGCAGGCGGCGTGGCGCGTCGTCGGCCAGCACGCCCAGGGCGAACCAGCGCTGCAGTTCCGGCGTCCAGGCCAGCCAGTCCACGGCCAGCGGCACCACCAGTTCGCCGGCCGGCGTGCGGTAGGCCAGCAGCGCGCCCTGGGGCACGAATTCGCCGCCGCGCCCGTCGGTGCCCAGGGTGGCCACCAGCAGGCGCAGGCCGTTCACCACGAAGCGCGCCTGCGGCTCGTCGGTGGCCATCAATGCGGTTTCGAGCAGGGCCTCGCAGCCGCCGGTGGGCTCAAGC
>DNNT01000125.1 GCA_003497545.1 Arenimonas sp.
AGCGTGAGGTTGATGCGGTGGTCGGTGATGCGGCCCTGCGGGAAGTTGTAGGTGCGGATGCGCTGGCTGCGGTCGCCGCTGCCCACCTGCAGCCGGCGCGACTGCGCCTGGGCGGCGGCCTGCTTCGAGCGTTCCTCGTCGAGCAGCTTCGCCTTGAGCAGCGACAGCGCGCGGGCGCGGTTCTTGTGCTGGCTGCGCTCGTCCTGGCACTCCACCACGATGCCGCTGGGAAGGTGGGTGATGCGGATGGCGGAGTCGGTCTTGTTCACGTGCTGGCCGCCGGCGCCGGAGGCGCGGAAGGTGTCGATCTTCAGGTCGGCGTCGCGCACGTCGATCTCGTCCACTTCGTCGAGCTCGGGCAGGATCGCCACCGTCGCGGCCGAGGTGTGGATGCGGCCCTGTGATTCCGTGGCCGGCACGCGCTGCACCCGGTGCGTGCCGGATTCGAACTTGAGCCGCGAATACGCGCCCTTGCCCTCGATGCGCGCGACGATTTCCTTGTAGCCGCCGTGTTCGCCTTCGCTGGCGGAGACGATCTCGACGTTCCAGCGCCGGCGCTCGGCGTAGCGCGCGTACATGCGGAACAGGTCGCCGGCGAAAATGGCGGCTTCGTCGCCGCCGGTGCCGGCGCGTACTTCGAGGAACAGGTTGGCTTCGTCGCGCGGGTCCCTGGGAACCAGCAGCAGGGCCAGCTGCTCGTCGAGCGTGGCCAAGCGCTGCTGGGCAGCGGGGATTTCTTCTTCCGCCAGCTCGCGCAGCTCGGGGTCGGCGCGCATGGCTTCGGCGGCCTGCAGGTCGCGCTGCGCCTGGGCGTAGGCGGCGAGGCCGGCCGCGACCGGTTCGAGCTGGGCGTATTCCTTCGACAGCGCGCGGAAGCGGGGGTTGTCGGCCAGCACGCCCGGGTCGGAGAGCAGGCGGCCGACTTCCTCGTGGCGTTCGGCCAGCGCTTCGAGCTTACGGCGCAGGCTGGGCGTCATCGCGGTCGTCGTAGAGGCGCGAGGCGGCGCGCAGCAGGTCGAGGTCGCCGTCAAGCGCGGCCTGGCGCAGCGCGGCGCTGGGGCCGTGCAGCAGCTTGTTGGTCAGCTGGTGCGCCAGCAGCGCCAGGACTTCCTCGGCGGGCTTGCCGGCGGCCAGTTGCTCGCGGGCGCGGGCCAGCGCTTCTTCGCGCGCGGATTCGCCGCGGCTGCGCAGGGTGCGCAGCGCGTCCTGGCGGCCCTGGGCGCGCCACCAGGCCATGAAATGCTCCACCTGAAGGTCGATGATGGCCTGCGCCTGCTCGGCGGCTTCCCGGCGGGAGGCGCGGTTTTCTTCGATCACCTGCTCCAGGTCGTCCACGGTGTAGAGGTAGACGTCGGGCAGCTCGGCCACGCTGGCTTCGATGTCGCGCGGTACGGCCAGGTCGAGCATGAAAATGGGGCGGTGCTTGCGCGCCTTCAGCGCCGACTGCACGGCGGCGCGGCGCAGCACGGGTTCGCGGCTGGCGGTGGCGGTGATGACGATGTCGGCTTCGGGCAGGTGTCGTTCCAGCTCCGACAGCGGCAGCGCGTAACCGCCGTGGCGGCTGGCCAGCGTCTGCGCATGTTCGAGCGTGCGGTTGGCCACCAGCAGGCGCTTGGCCTTGGCGTCCACCAGGTGGCGCGCGGCCAGTTCGATGGTGTCGCCGGCGCCGACCAGCAGCACGGTGGCGCGGTCGAGTTCGCTGAACACCTGGCGCGCCAGGCGCACCGCCGCGTAGGCCACCGACACCGGGTGGGCGCCGATGCGGGTGTCGGTGCGCACGCGCTTGGCGACCTGGAAACTCTGCTGGAACAGGCGGTCGAGCGGCGTGCGCAGGCGCTGCTGGCTGCGCGCGGCCTGCCAGGCTTCCTTCACCTGTCCCAGGATTTGCGGCTCGCCCAGCACCAAAGAATCGAGGCCGGTGGCGACGCGGAAGAGGTGGCGCACGGCGTCTTCGTCGCGGTGTTCGTACAGGTAGTCGCCCAGCGCTTCCGGCGCCAGGCCGTGGTGCTGCGCCAGCCATTCCGCCACTGCGCCCTCGCGACCCTCCGCGACCTGGGCATACACCTCGGTGCGATTGCAGGTGGAGAGCACGGCGGCTTCCTCCACGCCGGGCACCGCGCCCAGGCCGGCAAGTGCCGCCGGGAGTTGGCCAGCGTCCAGCGCGACGCGCTCGCGCAGGGCGAGCGGGGCGGTCTGGTGGTTGAGTCCTAGGGCTAGCAGGGGCATGGCTGGGGACTGTGGCGGCACGCGTTGCGCTAAGCTTCGGCGGGCTGGGCTCTTGGTGGATTCCGGCGCTCATTCTAGCCCCAGGCCGCGAAAACCCCATGATCTGGAGCAAATCCCCTGCACCTGCCGCGCTGATGCTGGCGCTGTCCCTGGCCGGTCCCGCCGCCGCCCGGGGCGAGGGCCCGGTAGGCGAAGTGATGGCCGGCGAGTTCGCCCTGCAGCAGGGCGACCTGGTGCTGGCTGCCAACCACTACCTCGAGGCCGCCCGCGGTTCCCGCGACCCCGGACTGGCCGAACGCGCCGCCCGTATCGCCCTGCTGGCCGGCCCCGGGGCGCCGGTCGCCGATGCCATCGCCCGCTGGCGCGAGCTGGCGCCGGGATCGATGGCTGTTCGCGCCGCCGCCATTTCCTTCGCGCTCGAGCAGGGCGACCCCGAGGACGCCGCCGACGAGGCCGCCGCCCTGATGTCCCTGCCGTCCGCCGAAGGCCTGCCGGTACTGCTGTCCGCGCTCGGCGATGCACGCGGCGACGCCGCCATCACCGCCCGCGCCGTGCTGCGCGGGCTTTACGAAACCGACCAACTGCCGCCCAGCTTCGGCGGCTGGCTGGCCATGGCCGGGCTGGCGCGCCGGCTCGAGGACGGCGTGCTGTCGGAGCAACTGGTCGCGCGCGGGCTGGAGCGCTTTCCCGACGACCCGCGTGCCCACCTGCTGCAGGCCTCCCGCCTGCGCGAGCGCGGGCTGGACGAAGCTGCGCGCCGCCACCTGGTCGCCTTGGGCGAGCCGGGCAAGCTGGCGCCGGAGCTGCGCCGGGCAGCGGCGCGCGAGTACGGGCTGCTGGGCGATCCGCTGGCGGCGGCCGCCACCCTGGCCGCCGGTCCGCAGGATGAAACGAGCCTGCGGCAGCGTGCGCGCTGGCTGGTGGCCGCCGGCGACCGGCCGGCGCTGGCGGCGCTGTACCTCGAATCGGCCACCCTGTCGCCCTCCCCGGAGCGGCGCCTGCTGCTGGGCCATCTGGCCGAAGCGCTGATGCGCTGGGGCGAAGCCGAACAGTGGTACGCCAGCGTGCCGCGCGGCCCGGGCCACGACCAGGCCACGCTGCGCCTTGCCGGCGCCCAGGGCCGCCTGGGCCGCCTCGACCAAGCGCTGAGTACCCTGCACGAATTGCAGGTGGACCAAGCCGCCGACGGCGAGTTCGTGCGCGACAGCTACCTGCTCGAAGCCGAGCTGCTGGAGCGCCGCGACCGGGGCGAAGAGGCCCTGGCCACCTTCGGCCGGGCCCTGGAGGTGTTCGAAGGCGACCCGGCGCTGCTGTACGGCCGCGCCATGCTGCACGAGCGCGCCGGGCGCATCGCGCCGGCGCTGGCCGACCTGCAGCGCATCCTCGACGACGACCCCGACAGCGCCCAGGCCCTGAACGCCTACGGCTACGCGCTGGCCGAACACCGCCACCGTTTCCGCGAGGCCCTGCCTTACCTGGAGCGGGCGCTGGCGCTGGCGCCGGAATCCGCCGCCATCCTGGACAGCGTCGGCTGGGTGCACCTGAAGCTGGGGCGGCACGCCAGTGCGCTGGACCTGCTCGAGCGCGCCTGGGCCCGCCAACGCGACCCCGAGATCGCCACCCACCTTGGCGAAGCCCTGTGGTTGTCGGGCCGCAAGGCCGAGGCACGCGAAGCCTGGCGTGCAGGCCTGCGCCTGGATCCGGACAATGCCGCGCTCAAGCTCGCCCTGGAGACCCACGAACCATGATCCGCCGCCTTTCCCTTTCGCTGGTGCTCCTGCTCCTGGCCGCCTGCGCGCCGGTGCCGGTGCGCACCGGCGGCGACGCCGACCTGCTCGCCGCCCAGTCCGCGCGCGAGGCCGTGCTGCGCGAGGAGGGCGGCTGGCGCCTGACCGGGCGGCTGGCGGTGAGCGCCGGCGACGAGGGTGGTAGCGGACGCCTGGACTGGCGCCAGCACGTGGACGGCTATGACATCCAGCTGGCCGCGCCGGTCACCCGCAAGAGCTGGCGTTTGGTCAGCCGCGCCGGCCAGGTTCGGCTGGAAGGCCTGGAAGGCGGAACCCGTGAAGGCACCGACGCCGAGGCTCTGCTGGCCGAAGCCACCGGCTGGAACATCCCGGTGGCGGCCCTGGCCGACTGGGCCCGTGGCGCCCGTGCCCCGGGGCCGGCCCGCATCGAATTCGGACCCGAAGGGTTGCCGGCGCTGATCGTCCAGCACGGCTGGACGGTGGAGTACCGGGACTGGCTGCCGGGCGACGCGCCCCGGCCGCGACGGGTCTTCGCCGCCCGCGAGGGCGCCACGGTCCGCCTCGTGGTGGAAAGCTGGGGCCAGCCGTGACGCCGGAGGGGCAGGGCGGCTGGTCGGCCTGGCCGGCCCCGGCCAAGCTCAACCTGTTCCTGCGCATCGTCGGCCGGCGGCCGGACGGCTACCACCGCCTGCAGACCGTCTTCCAGCTGCTGGACTGGGGCGACACGGTGCGCCTGCGGGTGCGCGACGATGGCCTGATCCGCCGGCAGTCCGCCGAAGGTTACGTCGTGCCCGAGGCCGAGGACCTGGTGGTCAGGGCGGCAAAACTCCTTCAATCGGAGTCGAAAACAAGCCAAGGTGCGGACATCGTCGTCGAAAAACGGATACCTCTCGGCGGCGGGTTTGGCGGTGGCTCCTCCGACGCCGCCACCGTGCTGGTGGCCCTGGATGCCCTGTGGGGTACCGGGCTGGGCGAAGACCGCCTGGCCGCGCTGGGCCTGCAGCTGGGGGCCGACGTGCCGGTGTTCGTGCGCGGCCGCAGCGCCTGGGCCGAGGGCGTGGGCGAGGTGCTGACGCCACTCGCGCTGCCCCCGGCGGCCTACCTGGTGGTGGATACCTGCGTTTCCGTGCCCACCGCCGAGCTTTTCCAAGCGCCTGATTTGACCCGGGATGCGCCCGCGGCGACAATATCGGACTTCGTTTCTGGCTCTGCGCTCGGCAATGCCTTCGAGCCGGTGCTGCGTTCGCGTTCGGAAGCCGTTTCGACGGCGCTGGACGCCCTCGCGCAGCTCGGTCCGGCGGCCCTGACCGGGACCGGCGGTGGCTGCTTCGCGCGCTTCGGCGCGCGCGCCGACGCCGTAGCCGCGCTGGCGCGCCTGCCTCCGGGCCTGCGCGCCTGGGTGGCGATGGGCGTGGACGTGTCGCCCCTGCACAGGGCGCTGTCCGCGGGCCGGGCCGGAAACGGTTAGTTCCAGCGGTGGGGCGTCGCCAAGTGGCCTAAGGCACCGGGTTTTGATCCCGGCATTTCGTAGGTTCGAATCCTACCGCCCCAGCCATCCCGGTCGCGCCACCCGTCCACCCACCTTTCGCGGAAGGCACCAGCATGAGCAAGCAGAACCTGCTCGTTTTCACCGGCAACGCCAACCGGCCGCTGGCCCTGGCCGTCTGCCGCCAGCTGGGCATCCCGCTGGGCAAGGCGCAGGTCGGGCAGTTCTCGGACGGCGAGGTGCAGGTCGAGATCGAGGAAAACGTGCGCCGGCAGGAGGTGTTCGTCATCCAGTCCACCTGCGCGCCGACCGCCGAGAACTTCATGGAACTGCTGGTGCTGATCGACGCGCTCAAGCGCGCGTCGGTGGCCAACGTCACCGCGGTGGTGCCGTACTTCGGCTACGCCCGCCAGGACCGCCGCATGCGCTCGGCGCGCGTGCCGATCACGGCCAAGGTGGCCGCCAAGATGTTCACCGCCGTCGGCACCGACCGCGTACTCACGGTGGACCTGCATGCCGACCAGATCCAGGGTTTCTTCGACATCCCGGTCGACAACGTCTACGCCTCGCCGCTGCTGCTGGCCGACATCTGGCGCAACCAGGGCACCGACAACCTGATCGTGGTCTCGCCGGACGTCGGCGGCGTGGTGCGCGCGCGTGCCATCGCCAAGCGCCTGGATGACGCCGACCTGGCCATCATCGACAAGCGCCGC
>DNNT01000235.1 GCA_003497545.1 Arenimonas sp.
CTTCGGCGCCCTGCTCGGCCAGCAGCTCGCGCTGTCGCTGCAGGCCTGGGACGGCGCCGACGCGGCGGCCTGGGGCAAGCGCGCCACGCCGCTCATCGCCCAGTACAACGCCTACTCCGCCACCGGCGGCGCCACCCGCGTGAACGGCACCCGCAGCTTCGCCCAGAACCAGGCCGACCTGGCCGGGCTGGAGTTCGCCTGGGACGCGCTCAATGCGCAGGGCACGCCCGACGCGAAGGCCGCGCAGGCCTTCTTCACCGGCTGGGCCGGCCTGTGGGCGCGCCAGGACAAGGCCACCGCGCTCGCCGCGGCCCAGGCCACGGCCAACCACGCGCCGGCGAAGTGGCGCGTCAACGGCCCGCTGGCCAACTTCCCCGCCTTCGGCCAGGCCTTCGCCTGCAAGGGCCGCGTGGCGATGCAAAAACCGGCCAGGGAGCAGGTTTCCCTGTGGCGCTGACGTGAATCCCTTTTTCCCCGGACAGCGCTGGTTCTCCAGCGCCGAACCCGAGCTCGGGCTCGGCACCGTGCTTCGCCTGGCCGGACGCCAGGTGCAGATCGTCTTCACCGGCTCGGGCGTGGTGCGCATGTACGCGCTGGGCTCGGCGCCGCTGCTGCGGGCGGTGTTCCGTCCCGGCGAGCGCATCCGCGTTGGCGGCCAGGACAAGCTGGTCGAACGCGCCGAGCTGCGCGAGCAGCTGATCCACTACGTCTGCGGCAACGACTGCCACGCCGAAGGCGAGCTCGACGCCGAACAGCCGGTGTCGCAGGCCGATTCGCGCCTGCTTTCGGGCCGGGTGGACCGCAACGACCAATTCGAATTCCGCCGCGAATGCCTGCAGCGCCGCGCCGAAGCGCGCGCGCACCCGGGCTGGGGCGTGCTGGGCGCGCGCATCGACCTGGTGCCGCACCAGCTGCGCGTGGCCGAAGCCGCCGCCGCGCGCCGCCCGCCNNCCCGCCGCGCCTGCTGCTGGCCGACGAAGTGGGCCTGGGCAAGACCATCGAAGCCTGCCTCATCGCCGCCCAGCAGCTGGCCAGCGGCCGCGCCCGGCGCGTGCTGGTGCTGGTGCCCGAGAGCCTGGTGAACCAGTGGTTCGTCGAGCTGCTGCGCCGCTTCAACCTGGCCTTCTCGATCTACGACGAGGAGCGCTGCGAATCGCTGGAGATGACCGAGCCCAAGGCCAATCCCTTCGAGGACGAGCAGTGCGTCATCGCCTCGGTGGACTGGCTGGCCAGCCACGAAAAACGCGCGCGCCAGGTGCTGGCCGCCGGCTGGGACCTGCTGCTGGTGGACGAAGCGCACCACCTGGTGTGGACGCCGGAATTCGCCAGTCCCGGTTACGCGCTGGTGGAAGCGCTGTCGGCGCGCACGTCCGGCCTGCTGTTGCTCACCGCCACGCCGGAGCAGCTGGGCCTGGGCGGCCACTTCGCCCGCCTGCGCCTGCTCGACCCGGCGCGTTACACCGACCTCGATGCCTTCCGCGCCGAATCGCGCGGCTACGTCGCGCTGTCGGCGCTGGCCGAGCGCCTGCTCGAACGCGAGGCGCTCACCGCCGGTGACGTGCAGGCCCTGGCGAAACTGTTCCCGGGCGAAGACGATCACCTGGCGCGCCGCCTGGGCCGCATCGCCGAAGGCGACGACGGCGAGCGCGACGCGCTGCTGGCCGACCTGGTCGACCGCCACGGCACTGGCCGCGTGATGGTGCGCAACCGCCGCGCCGCCGTCGGCGGTTTCCCCACCCGCCTCCCGCACGTGGAAGTGCTGGACGCGCCGGAAGACCCCACCCTGCTCGGCCGCCTGCGCGCCGAATTCGCGCACGACGTGGGCGACACCGACGACGAACCCGAACACGATTACGCGAAAGACCCGCGCCTGGACTGGCTGCTGCGCGTGCTCGACGAGGTCGCGCCCGGCAAGGTGCTGCTGCTGTGCCGTTCGCGCGCCAAGGTGCAGGCGCTGGAGGAAGCCCTGCGCCTGCGCAGCGGCATCGCCGTGGCGCGTTTCCACGAAGACATGAACCTGCTCCAGCGCGACCGCAACGCCGCCTATTTCGCCGACCCGGAAGGCGCGCGCCTGCTGGTGGCCAGCGAAATCGGCGCCGAGGGCCGCAACTTCCAGTTCGCCCAGCACCTGGTGCTGTGGGACCTGCCGCTGCACCCGGACATGCTGGAACAGCGCATCGGCCGCCTCGACCGCATCGGCCAGCGTGGCGACGTGCACCTGCACGTGGCCGCCGTGGCCGGCAGCGCCCAGGAAGTGCTGCAGCGCTGGCTGCACGAAGGCCTGGACGCCTTCCGCGGCGTGCTGGCCGACGGCCGCGAACTGCTGCGCGCCTTCGGCGCCGAACTGCTGCAGCTGGCCACGCTCGACGCCGACGCGCGCGAGCCGGCGCTGGGCGAACTCATCGCCCGCAGCCGCGACAAACACGCCGAGCTGGCGCGCATCATCGCCGAGGGTCGCGACCGCCTGCTCGAGCTCGGCAGCCGCGGCCACGGCGACCACGACGGCCTGCGCCGCGCGCTGGCCGAAGACGACGCGCACGCCGCCATGGACGACTTCGCGCTGCGCCTGCTGGAAAGCTTCGGCGTGCACAACGAGCCGCTGTCGGCCAACACCTGGCTGCTCGACCCGGAACACCTCACCGTGGACGGCTTCGAGGAACTGCGCCAGGGCCCGCGCGCCTGCACCACCGACCGCGCCACCGCCCTGTCGCGCGACGACCTGCTCTACCTGCGCCCCGACCACCCGCTGGTGCTGTCGGCGCTCGACCTGCTGGTCTCCGGCGAAAGCGGCAACGCCGCCTTCCTGGTGGACGACAGCCTGCCGCCGCGCACCGTGGTGATGGAGGCGGTGAACGTGCTCGAGTGCGTGGCCGAACGCGGCCTGGACATCGAACGCTGGCTGCCGCCGGCGCCGCTGTCGGTGGCGGTGGACACGCGCCTGCAGCTGCGCCCCGATTTCGCCCCGGGCGAACGCGCGCGGCTGCGCGCCGGCGACCGCGTGTTCGACCTGGGCCCGCAGCGCAAGGTGCTGGCGGCGCTGGTGCCGCCCATGCTCGAGCGCGCCCGCGACGCGGCCAACGAAGCCGCGCGCGTGCGCATCGACGAGGCCGTGGCGAAAGCCGACGCCTGGCTGGGTGCTGAAATCACCCGACTGCGCGCGCTGGCGCGGGTGAACCCGGCGGTGCGCCCGTCCGAGATCGCCGCGCTGGAAGCCGAACGCGAGGCCGTGCTGGCCGCCCTGCCCACCGCCCGCCCGCGCTTGGACAGCCTGCGCCTGGTGGCCAGCACCGACTTCCTGCAGCTGCGCCGCTAGGCCTGCGCCTGGCGGCCTCCCCGCCCACACCGCCGCTCCTACAACAGAAGCAGGGCGCCGGGCGTGCGAAAAAAGCGGCGCGCGGGCTCAGCGGACCAGGCGCGGCCCGCGCGGTTTGAACGGCGGCTGCCCGCGCCAGTAGCGGATCATCAGCCAGCCGAACAGCATGCCGCCCAGGTGCGCGAAGTGGGCGATGCCCGAGTTGCTGCTGAACACGCCCAGCAGCAACTCGATGGCGCCGAACACGATCACGAAGGTGCGCGCCTTCATCGGGATCGGCGGGATCAGCAGCATCACGCGCTGGTTCGGGAACAGCATGCCGTAGGCCAGCAGCAGGCCGAACACGCCGCCGGAAGCGCCGATGGTCGGGTAGATGCCCTGCCCGGTGACGCCGCTGGTGGCCACCAGCAGCTGGATCAGGCCGGCGCCGGCCACGCACACCAGGAAATAGGTGAGGAAACGCTGGCGGCCCCAGGTCATCTCCAGCGGCGCGCCGAACATGTACAGCGCCAGGCCGTTGAAGAACAGGTGGCCGAAGCCGCCGTGCAGGAACGCGTAGCTCAGCACCTGCCAGGGCAGGAAGCCGACGGTGATGATGTCGCCCTCCGCCGACACGCCCGCGGTGTACTGGCCCAGCGGCCACAGCGCGAAGAAGCGCACCATGGCGTCGCCGCCGAACATCTGCAGCAGGAAGCCGATGCCGAGGGCCCAGAGCAGGGCGGTGGTGGTCGGGGGAAGGCGCATGCGGGGCCGGGCTCCGTGGGGTTGCCGGGCATCATACCCGGCCACGCCGGAAGGCTTCGTGCAGGCGGCTCAGCGCGGCGGCGGCGCCCAGAGCATCTCGTCCAGCGTGGCCGCGGCGCGCTGGCCGCGCACCCGCCCGCCTTCCACCACCACGCCTTCGGCGCGCAGGCGCTGCACCTGTTCGTCGAAGCCCTCCGAGCCGGGCGGGAAGGCCACCCGGCCGTCGGAGCGCAGCACGCGGTGCCAGGGCAGCCCGGGCTCGTCGCCGGCCGACAGGATGCGCGCCACCAGCCGGGCCCGGCCCGGCAGCCCGGCGCGGCGGGCGATTTCCCCGTAACCGGCCACCTGCCCGCGCGGCACCGCGCGCACCGCGGCCAGGATCAGGCGGCGATGCTTTTCGGCCGGGGTTTCGGTGGGTTTTCCGGGCATGGGGGTTTAGGATAACGCACCCCCCGTTAGAACCGTCCAGACATGCAGAACTTCGAACAGATCCGCGGCCACCTCCAGGGCAAGTACAAGCTCACCGCCAGCGAGCCCTACCTGGCCTGCGTGCAGCTGTCGCTGGACAAGGGCAAGCGCCACCAGAGCATTTTCCTGTCGGAAATGGTGGGCGAGGACGAGCGGCCCTACCTGCGCGTGAGCACCGTGATCGCGCCGATGACCGGCATCGACGCCCGCCGCATGCTGTCGTTCAACTGGGAGAGCCGCGTGGGCTACCTGGCCATCGGCGAACTCGACTCGGTGCCCTACCTGCAGCTGTGCGAGAACCGTCCCTACGACACCCTCAACGCAGCCGAGATCGACCGCCTGGTGCTCGAGATCGGCGGCCTGGGCGACCAGATGGAGCGCATGCTCTCCGCCGGCGGCGACCTGCTCTGAAAATTGGGGAAAATTGGGGGTCAGAGTACTAATTCGTCGAAGACGAATTAGTACTCTGACCCCTATTCTTCAGGTCCAGCCAAGGGCCTCGAGGCCCTTGAACATCAGCCAGGCCAGGCCACCCGAAGCCGGGATGGTCAGGATCCAGGCCCAGACGATCTTCTGGATCACCGACCAGCGCAGCGCGCGCGGGTTCTTGGCCACGCCCACGCCCATGATGGCGGTGGAAATGCTGTGGGTGGTGGACACCGGCATGCCGAAATGCGCGGCCAGGGTGAGGATGGTGGCCGAGCTGGTTTCCGCGGCGAAGCCATGGATGGGATGCAGCTTCACCATCTTGTGGCCCAGCGTCTTGATGATGCGCCAGCCGCCGGCGGCGGTGCCCGCGGCCATCACCAGGGCGCAGGTGACCACGATCCAGGTTTCGATGCCCTCGCTGTCGCCCGGGTGCATGAAGGCCAGCCAGGATGGCAGGTTGTCGAGCGTGCCCGCCGATTCGGCGCCGATCAGCGCCAGGGCGATGATGCCCATGGTCTTCTGCGCGTCGTTGGTGCCGTGGGCGAAGCCCATGTAGCCGGCCGAGAAGATCTGCGCCTTGCCGAACAGCGCGTTCACCCAGCGCGGGCGCGAGATGCGGGCGATCCAGCCGCCGGCGCCGTTCATGGCGCTGATCACGGCCATCAGGGTGCCCATCATCACCAGGCCCAGGAAGAAGCCCGCCACCGGCGAGCTGATCATGGGCACGATCACCTTCCAGAAGATGCCCTGGCTCTTGGTCCAGTCTTCGGCCACGCGCGACCAGATGAGCACGTCGAAGTTGTTGCCGGCCGCGGCCAGCGCGGCGCCGATCAGGCCGCCGATGAGGGCATGGCTGGACGAGGACGGCAGGCCGAACCACCAGGTGATCAGGTTCCAGACGATGCCGCCGGACAGCGCGCAGATGATCAGCTGCGAGCTCACGACCACCACCTCGGCGTCGATCAGGCCCGAGGAGATGGTCTTGGCGACCGCGGTGCCGGCCAGGGCGCCGATGAGGTTCATCGACGCCGCCAGGACCACGGCCTGGGTCGGGTTGAGCACCTTGGTGGCCACCACGGTGGCGATGGAATTGGCGGTGTCGTGGAACCCGTTGATGTACTCGAACACCAGGGCCGTCAGGATGACGGCCAGCACCAGGACTAGGGCGGTGGTCATCGGCTCAGGCGTTCTTGAGGACGATGCCGTAGATCACGTTGCCGGCGTCGCGGCAGCGGTCGATCGCCTTCTCGAGGATCTCGTAGAGGTCCTTGAGGATCAGGTAGCGCATCGGGTCGGTTTCGTTGAGGTAGGTGTCGCGGTAGAGCTCGAGGATCAGGCGGTCGGCCTCGGCCTCGATGGCCTGCAGCTTGTCGTTGAGCTGCTTGGTGGTTTCCAGCGCCATGCCCTTGCGCAGCAGGCCCACCATTTCCTCGAGCACCGTGCAGGCGCGCTCGAGCATGGCGGCGCGCGGGATGAAGTCCACGTCGGCCACGCGCTCGGAGGCCATGCCGTAGCGCTCGGCGAACTTCTCGACCACCTTGGGGATCTTGTACAGCGCGTTCGACAGCGCCTCGATATCCTCGCGCTCGAGCGCCGTGACGAAGGTGTTCACCAGCTCCTGGCTGATTTCGGCCGCCAGGTCCTTCTCGCGCTGGCGGGCCAGCTTGAACTTCTCCAGGGAGCGCTGGGCCGGCGGGGTGGCCAGCAGCTCGCCCAGGGCGCGGGCGCTCTCGCGGGCGGCGGCGGCGCTGGACTCGAGCAGGCCGTAGAACTTGTCGCCCTTGCCGAAGATGGTCTGGAGGGAAAACATGCGGAATCCTCTGTCTGGCCGGGCTGCCCGGCCTTCGAATGGCGCATATGTTACACCGGCGTGACAGCCGGCATCCCCGGTCGGCGGGGGGCGGTATGGCATAGTTGCCGGCATCGTCCCCACCCCTGTTTCCGGAGCTTCACGCCGGCCCCGTCCGGTAGCCCATGACCCTAGAACTCGCCCTCGTCCTGTTCCTCATCCTCTGCAACGGCTTCTTCGCGCTGTCGGAGATGTCCGTGGTGACCTCCCGCAAGGCCCGCCTGAAGCAGCAGGCCGCCGAAAGCCGCCGCGCCAAGGCCGCCCTGGAACTGGCCGAGCACCCGGAGCGCTTCCTGTCCACCGTGCAGGTGGGCATCACCTCGATCGGCATCCTCACCGGCGTGTTCGGCGGCGAGAGCATCGGCAACCAGGTGGCCGAGGCCATCACGCCGCTGGGGCTGGACCCCGAGCTCACGCAGGGCATCGGCACCGGCGTCGCCGTCACCCTGATCACCTACTTCTCCATCATCATCGGCGAGCTGGTGCCCAAGCGCATCGCCCTGCTGGCGCCCGAAAAAATCGCCGGCGCCGTGGCGCTGCCGATGAAGTGGATCTCGCTGGCGGCCACGCCCTTCGTCTGGCTGCTGTCGCTGAGCACCCGCACCCTGATGCGCGTGATGCGGCTCGACCGCGGCCAGGCCGACCAGGTGACGGAAGAGGAGATCCGCATGCTGGTGGCCGAGAGCCACGAGCAGGGCGTGATCGACGCCGACGAGCGCAACATGATCAACCGCGTCCTGCGCCTGGGCGACCGCAGCAGCGCCGGCCTGATGACGCCGCGCACGCGCATCGTCTGGCTCGACGCCGCCGCCAGCGCCGAGGAGAACCTGGCGGTGATGCGCGAGACGCCCTACGCCCGTTACCCGGTCTACCGCGGCTCCGACGCCGAGGTGCTGGGCATCCTGGAAGTGAAGTCGCTGACCGGCATGATCGGCCGCGAGGGTGCCAAGGCCGACCTGTTCCGCGAGCTGCGCCCGGCGCTGTTCGTGTCCGAATCGACCCAGGCCATGAAGCTGCTGGAGATCTTCCGCGAGGAACAGCAGACCCTGGCGCTGGTGGTGGACGAATACGGCGACGTGCAGGGCATGGTTTCGGCCAACGACCTGCTGCACGCCGTGCTGGGCCGCGTGCAGACCACCGAAACGCCGGAAGCCGAGGCGCTGGTGGTCACCCGCACCGACGGTTCCTACCTGGTGGACGGCCGCCTTTCCACCGAGGAACTGCGCGAGCTGCTGTCGCTCACCAGCCTGCCCGACGAAGAGGACAGCGACTACCACACGGCCGCCGGCATGGTGATCGCCCGCTTCGGCCGCATCCCGCACGCGGGCGAACACTTCGACTGGGGCGGCTGGCGCATCGAGGTGGTCGATCTCGACGGCGCGCGCATCGACAAGCTGCTGGTGGCGCGCCTGCCCGAGCCCGAGCGCGAAGATGGGATTTAGACCGGATAAAGCCGCCGCGCCCCATAGTTCCGGGCCATGACCCCCGCTGAAATCAGCACCCGCGCCCTGCTCGACGCCCTCGCCGAGGGCAATGGCGACGCCGGTCCGCTGACGCTCGGCGGCGTGCTCGACCAGTTCCGCGCCCGCGCCTTCGGCATCTTCCTGCTGCTGGGCGTGCTGCCGGCCTTCGTGCCGCTGCCGGTGGGCGCCGGCGCCATCAGCGGCCCGCTGGTGAGCCTGGCCGGCCTGCAGCTGCTGGTGCTGATGGCCCACCCCTGGGTGCCGGGTTTCCTGTCGCGCCGCCCGCTCTCGCGCGAGAGCATGGCGAAGTTCCGCGACCGCACCTCGGGCCTGCTGCGCAAGCTCGAGAAGCTCAGCCGCCCGCGCGCCGAGGGCGTGATCGACCACCCGGCCGCGCGCCTGTTCACCGGCCTGCTGCTGGTGCTGCTGGGCGGCCTGCTGGCGCTGCCCATCCCCGCCACCAACTATCCCTTCGGCCTGATCCTGCTGGCTTTCGCCATCGCCCTGATCGAGCGCGACGGCCGCCTGATGCTGGCCGCCTGGGCGCTGGGCATCGCCGAGATCGTGGTGATGGTGGTGTTCTCCGGCCACGTGGCCGGGTGGATCGCCGGCCTACTGGCCTGAGGCGTCGCGGAAGGCCCGGCGCATGTCGTTGGCCGGCATCGGCCGGCCCAGCCAGAAACCCTGCCCCTGGTCGCAGCCGCGCTCGCGCAGCACGGCGTACTGGCCCTCGGCCTCGATGCCTTCGGCCACCACGGTGATGCCCAGCGAATGCGCCATGGCGATGATGGCCGAGGTGAGCGCCAGGTCGTCCGGGTCGCGCAGCACGTCGGCGACGAAACTGCGGTCGATCTTGACGCCGTCCACCGGCACGCGGCGCAGGTGGCTCAGGCCGGAGAAGCCGGTGCCGAAGTCGTCGAGCCACACCTTCACGCCGGTGGCGCGCAGGCGCGAAAGCAGCGCGCTGGCCTGGGCCTCGTCGCCGAGCACGGCGGTTTCGGTGAGTTCGAGGTGCAGCTGCTGCGGCGCCACGCCGGTGGCCTGCAGGGCGCTGGCCACCACGTCGGGCAGGTCGCCGGTGCGCAACTGGCGCGGCGAAATGTTCACCGACACGAAGGGCGGCTCCAGGCCCGGCTGCTGCCAGGTGGCGGCGTCCTGGCAGGCCTGCACCAGCACGTGCCGGCCCAGGGCCTCGATCAGGCCGCTCTGCTCGGCCACTTCGATGAACACCGACGGCGGCACCACGCCCAGGCGCGGGTGTTCCCAGCGGCACAGGGCCTCGGCGCCCATCGGGCGGCCGTCGGCGAGGCGGTAGATGGGCTGGTAGTGCAGGCTCAGCTCGCCGCGCTCCCAGGCGCCGCGCAGCTCTTCCTCGAGCTGCACGCGGCGCTCGACGGCCTGGTCCATGGCCTTGGAATAGAAGCGGTAGCAGCCCTTGCCCGCCACTTTCGCCTGGTACATGGCGATGTCGGCGTTCTTGAGCAGTTGGCCGGCGCTGGCGGCGTCGAAGGGGAACAGGGTGATGCCCACCGAGGCGCCCAGGAACACCTGGCGCCCGTGCAGGATGAGCGGCCGCTGGATTTCCTCGATCAACGCCTCGGCCAGGCGGCCCGAGCTGGCGCGGATGTCGTCGGCCAGGAACAGCACGATGAACTCGTCGCCGCCGAAGCGCGCGATCTCGGCGCCCTGCCCGCCCAGGCGCTCCACCGCCAGGCGGATGCGCACCGAGAGCTGGCCCAGCACCTCGTCGCCGGCCTCGTGGCCGAGGGTGTCGTTGACGCGCTTGAAGTCGTCGAGGTCGACGAACAGCAGCGCCAGCTCGCCGCTGCTGGCCTGCAGGGTGAGCAGGCGGTCGTCGAGCGCCTCGCGGAAGGCCAGGCGGTTCGAGAGGCCCGTGAGCGAATCGGTGTAGGCCATGCGGCGGATGTCGCGGTCGTGCCGCGCAACTGCTTCGCTCATGCGGGTGAAGCCGCGCACCAGTTCGCCGATCTCGTCCTGGCGCTCGGAGTGCAGGGTGACTTCGGTGTAGCGGCCCTGCTCGATGCGGCCGGCGGCCTCGGCGAGCTCGGTGATGGGCTGCACGATGCGCCGCTGCAGCAGCCACAGCGCGATGCCGGCGATGCCGAACATGGCCGCGAGCAGGGTGAGTATCCAGGCCAGGTGTTCGCTGCTGGCGGCCTGCAGGCGTGCCTGCAGCGGCCCCAGCACTTCCACTTCGCGGCGGGTGGCGTTGTCGCGCGACAGGCCCACGCGCACGCCGCCGATGCGCTCGCCGCCGATCCGGATCGGGCTGGCCACGTCGAGCAGCTTCTCGCTCCACTGGCCGTGCGGGCCTTCGGCCTGCAGCGCCTCGTAGGCCATCGGGTCGGACATGGGCTGGCCGAAGGCCGGGATGTCGCCGGAGCCGTCGTGCAGCACCTGGCCCTGGGCGTCGTGGATGATCACGTACACCACGTCGGGCTGGCGCAGGGTGGCGCGGGCCAGTTCGCCCAGCTTGGCCAGGTCGAGGTAGTACAGCGGGTTGGTGGCGGCGTCGGCCAGCTGGCTCGACAGGGTGTGGCCGCGGCTGAGCAGGCCCTCGCGGGCCAGTTCGCGCACGGCGCCGGCGCTGAGCTGGCGGGCGTCCTCGTTGCTGCGGCGGGTGTGCAGCCACAGGGCCGAGAACAAGCCCACCACGACCAGCATCACGCCGGCCACCAGCCAGAGCAGTTCGCCGCGCAGGCCCAGGCGGAACGGCAGCCTCATTCCAGCGCCTCGCGCACGTCGCGGGCGCCGCGGCGCAGGACTTCGAGCGACTCCCGGGTCTGTTCGTCGGGCTCGTAGAAGCCGGTGGTGCGGAAGAACTGGCGCAGGGCCTCGCGCGCCTGCGGGTCCTGGCTGGCGCCGAGCAGCACCTGCCTCAGCCGGGCGGCGACCTCGGGCGACATGCCGGCGCTGACCAGTTCCATCGCACGCGGCACCGGCCCGGTGGTGTGGATGACCACCAGGTCGCGGCGCGCCGCTTCGGACACGCGCTGCAGCGACTCCCAGTCCTGGTCGCTGAAGCCGCCGGCGTCGACCAGGCGCTTGTGCACCCAGGCGCCGAGGTTGGCGTCGGTGTTGGCGAACACGTAGCCCACGCTGCCCGGGTCGGCTTCGTCCAGCGGCGACACCATCAGGCTCATCGGCAGGCCCTGCGCGCGCAGCACCATGGCCGGCACCAGGTAGGCGCTGGTGGACGACGGCGACTGGAAGGCGATGGTGCGGCCGCGCAGCTGCGACAGTTCGGTGATGCCGCTGTCGCGGTGGGTGAAGATGACGCTGCGGTATTCGCGCGAGCCGCTGCGTTCGGTGAGCAGGAGCGGCCGCGCGCCCGCCTTGTCGGCCAACAGCAGGCCGGTGCCCGGGGTTTCGGTGACCCAGTCGACCTTGCCGCGGCGCAGGTAGCTCATCATCTGCTGCGGGTCGCGCGCCATCAGCACGCGGCCCTCGGTGATGCCCACGTCCTTCATGCGCGGCACCACGTAGTCGATCAACGGCTTGAGCTGTTCGTAATGGCGGCGCGGGTCGTCGCTGATGCGGCCCAGCACGAGCACGCCGTCGGCCGCCTGGGCCAGGCCGGCCAGCCCCAGCAGGAGCAGGAACGCCAGACGCAAGAGGCCGCCGGAAAGGTCGCTGGTGGACGGTGGCGTCACGAAGGGGGCGGTCCAGGGCGTGTGAAGAATGCCGGCCTACTGTATTCGGCCGGAGGGGGGCGGCGCTAGGCTCCCGGGCCGCGCGCCAGCCGGGCCATGCGCTGGGCCTCGGACAGGATGCCGCGCAGGATCTTCACTTCCCGGCTGTCCATGGCCGCCCGCAGGAACAGGCGGCGCAGCCGGGCCATCACCATCTCGGGCGCCCTGCCCTTGTGGAAGTCGATCTCGTCCAGGGTCTGGCCCAGGTGGCCGAAGAACCGCTCGAGCTCGTCGGCCGTGGCCGGGGGCTCGGCCTCGGGGCCCGGACCCGGCACCGGACGCCCGCTGGGCAGCTCGCCGCCGGCGGCCTCGAGCACGGCCAGGCGCAGTTCGTAGGCCAGCACCTGCACGGCCGCGGCGATGTTGAGCGAACTGAAGCCCGGGTGGGTCGGGATGCAGACCGAGGCGTGGCAGCGCTGCAGCTCCTCGTTCTCCAGGCCGGTGCGCTCGCGGCCGAACAGCAGGGCCACCGGGCCCTCGGCGGCGGCGGCGACCAGCTGGCGGGCGGCTTCGCGCGGGCTGAGTTCGGGCAGGGGCACGGTGCGGCGGCGGGCGCTGGTGCCCACCACCAGCCGGCAGCCGGCCAGGGCGGCGTCGAGGTCGGACAGGACCGGGGCGGCATCGAGCAGGTCGTCGGCGCCAGCGGCCAGGGCCACGGCCTCCGGGTCGGGGAAACGCTCGGGCGCGACCAGGTGCAGGGCCGACAGGCCCATGGTCTTCATGGCACGCGCGGCGGAGCCGATATTGCCCGGGTGCTGGGTGCCCACGAGCACGATGCGGATATTTTCGTTTTCCAACCTGTTATCCTTGCGCGGCGCCGGCAACGACCGGCCCCTTGTTCTTCACACAATCCAGCGGTCAATCGGACGGGAATATGCAGAAACCTGTCGTCAACGTCATGGTCAAGGCGGCCCGTTCGGCCGGCAACCTGATCTTGCGCCACATGGGCAAGCTCGACGCCCTCAACGTCTTCGAGAAATCGAAGCAGGACTACGCCAGCGAGGTCGATTCCCAGGCCGAGGCGGAGATCATACGCGAGCTGCGCCGGGCCTTCCCCGACTACGCCATCCTGGGCGAAGAGTCGGGCGCCATGGGCAAGGGCCGCTACACCTTCGTCATCGATCCGCTGGACGGCACCTCGAACTATCTCCGGGGCTGGCCGCACTTCTGCGTGTCGATCGCGCTGGTCGAGAACGGCGAGCCGGTGCACGGCGTCATCTTCGACCCGCTGCGCAACGAGCTGTTCACGGCGTCCAAGGGCGCCGGCGCCCTGCTCAACGACAAGAAGATCCGCATCGGCGAGCGCAAGGACCTGGGCGGCGCCCTGCTCGTCACCGGCTTCCCTCCGCGCGAGCGCGCCCGCCTGGCCCCGCACCTCGACGCCCTGCGCGCGACCCTGGCCGAGGCCGAGGACATCCGCCGCACGGGTTCGGCCGCGCTGGACCTGGCCTATGTGGCCTGCGGCCGCGCCGACGCCTACTTCGAGGCGGGCGTGAAGCCCTGGGACATCGCCGCCGGCCTGCTGCTGGTGCGCGAGGCCGGTGGCCGCGTCTGCGACTTCCGCGGCGGCGCCGACAAGCTGCTCATGTCCGGCCAGATCATCGCCGGCAACCTCAAGATCAGCGACGTGCTCCAGCGCGCCGTCGTCTCCTCGAACTACGCCGCCGCCTTCTCGGTCTGACCCGAAGCGCCGCCGGAAAACAAAAGGGCCCGCACAAGTGCGGGCCTTTTCTTTGGTTCTTCTCCCAAGTCCGGGATGACTTGGCCGGTTATTCTCTGTCCACCGAACTGGCGCCGGCCCCACCGCGAAGGCGAGGGTCGATTCCCGCTCAGTGGAGCCTTTTATTTCGCGGGAATCGACCCTCGCCTTCACGGCGCGTCCGGTGCGGGGCACCCGGCTGGCTGGACGGAAGGCCCGTGGCAGTTCGCTCCGGTGCTTGCGCGTCACGCTCGAGGGCCAAGGCGAAACATTCTTTCTGCTGATCAGGCTGGGCTAAATCGGCCCCGGCACGAACCACGGCGCGTTCTGTCGTTCGCGTCCCTCCGGACGCGGGGTGTGGCGGCTTCGCCAGCGTGGAAGATGGCCAGTACGAACCTGCGCGCCGCCCGGCGGCGGGTGTGGGTTCGGGGCAGGCACACCAGGACATCCGGCATTCGATCCGACTTGTCGGGCTTGGCGAAGCGCCTTTCGCCTCAGTCCCGC
>DNNT01000267.1 GCA_003497545.1 Arenimonas sp.
GGAAGCGCTGGCCCAGCGCGGCGCGGTTGCCCTCGCGCACGGCCAGGTCGTAGTAGCGGTCCACCAGCGCGGGCGCAACGAGGTCCGGATTGCCGTACACGTCGCGCACGCTGTTGGCGATCACGAAGCGCGGCAGGAAGTGCTGCATCACGCCATTCACCGACGGCATCGCCGCCAGCCGGAAACCGAGCGGCACCGATTCGGCGTTGCGCGGGTAGGCCAGCGCGTCCACCAGCACCAGCTTCTGCACGCGTGCCGGGTGCGCCAGCGCGAACTCGATGGCGACCTGGCCGCCGAAGGAATTGCCGCCGACCACGGCCGTTTCGATGCCCAGTTCGTCCATCAGCGCTTCGAGGAAGCGCACGTAGCGGATCGTCTCGTATTGACCCCGCGGGTCGGGGCCGGTCAGGCCGAAACCCGGCAGGTCCATGCTGACCACGCGTTCGCCCGGCAGGTGCGAGACCCAGCCTTCCCAGGTGTGCAGGCTGGCCGAAGTGCCGTGCAGCAGGATGATCGGGCTGGGGTCGTCGCGCGGGCCCTGGTCGCGCAGGTGCACGCGCAGGCCGTCGATATCGACGAAACGCGAGGGCGGCGGCGCCCAGCGGGCTTCCAGTTCGGACACCGGCACGTCCGGCGCCCAGCTCAGGGCCAGGGCCCCGGCCAGCAGCACGGCGGCCACCGCCATGGTTTTCCAGAGCCACCCGCCCCTGCTGCGTTTGCGCCTCATCGGCCCGTTCCGGCAACGCGCCCCGGCCGGGCGCAAATGCGACGCTACCGCGCCCGCGGGGCCCGCGCCACGGGCGGATGGTCATGGAAACGCGACGCCGGGGCCCGGATGTGGGACACTGCCGGCCCATTTCCCCACCCTCAGGCCCCAGCCATGAAGAAGAAAGCCCGCGCCCGTCGCCGCGCCGCCCGCCTGCGCAGCATCCGCTGAGCAAGCCGCGCCGCCGCACGATGGAAAGGCCAGCCCCCGGGCTGGCCTTTCTGCTTTTGGGGCCCAGGGGCCGGGAGTAGACTCGCCCGGCGGTTCCCCGGAATGCCTACCTACCCCAAATGGAGGTCGCCATGCGCCGTACGTCCCGTCTTTCCCTGATTCCCCTCGCCCTCGCCTTGGCCCTGCCCGCCGCCGCGCAGGAGGCCGCGCCCGCGGCGCCCTCGCCCGAGGAACAGGCCATGATGGAGGCCTACCAGAAGGCCGCCACGCCGGGCCCGCAGCACGCCCGCATGGCCGAGTCGGTCGGCACCTACGACATGGCGGTCAAGAGCTGGCAGTCGCCCGACGCGCCGCCCACCACCGACAGCGGCACCGCTACCCGTCGCCTCGCCCTTGGCGGCCGAGTGCTGGTGGAGGAGGTCGACGCGACGATGATGGGCCAGCCCTTCGACGGCCTCGGCCTGCACGGCTTCGACAACGTGAGCGGGAAGTACTGGGCCACCTGGAACGACAGCGTCGGCACCGGCCTGATGGTGGCGGAAGGCGATTGCGACGACCAGGGCGCCTGCACCTTCAGCGGCAGCTGGAACGACCCGGTCACCAAGGGCAAGGTCAACGCCCGCATGACCAGCCACTGGACCGACGCCAACACCGAGGTCTTCGAGATGCACGGCCCCGGCCCGGACGGCAAGGAAATGAAGATGATGCAGATCACCTACACGCGGCGGGCGCAGTAGCGCGCGTTTCAGGCGACGCGCTGCACCCGCGCCAGGCCGCGCCCGATGGCCCGCCGGGCCTGCTCCAGGTCGTAATCGGCCTGGAGCCCCAGCCAGAATCGTTCGCTGGTGCCCAGCGCTGCAGCCAGGCGCAGGGCCGTGTCGGCGGTGATGGCCCGCTTGCCCAGGACAATCTCGTTGATGCGCCGCGGCGGCACGTCCGCCGCGCGCGCAAGCGCGTTCTGGCTCAGCGAGAGCGGCTCGAGGAACTCGGCCAGCAGTACCTCGCCAGGGTGGATGTTGGGAAGCAGCTTGGCAGCCATCAGTGGTAGTCCACGATCCTTACGTCATGGGCGTCGCCGTCACGCCATCGAAAGCACACCCGCCATTGGTCGTTGATCCGGATGCTGTGCCAGCCGGCCCAGCGCCCCTTGAGCGCCTCCAGGCGATTCGCCGGAGGTGCCATGAGGTCGCCCAGCCCCGCCGCGACATTGAGCATTCGCAGCTTCCGCCTGGCCACGGCCTGGATATCCGTCGGCAGCCGCCGACTGGCGACGCCCTCCCAGATCCGAGCTGTTTCGCGATCCGAGAAGCTCCGGATCACGGGCGGATCATAACGCTTTGCGTTATATAACGCAAAGCGTTATAGATTGGATCTCCACGCATCGCACAAGCCTCCAGAATGATGGCCTGACGATACTGTCGGCATGGGGCCGGTTGCTGTCGGGATACCGCCTGACTTCCATCAGTCGTGCACTGACGGCGTGGTCTTCTCGAGGATCTCCATCGCCTCGGCGTTCTTGCGCTCCCAGTCGTCGTCCTGCAACGTCTGTGCCTGGCTACGACGGTGCTGGTCGCGCACTTCCGGGCTGACCACATCCACTTGCCGGTGGCGGGACATGAAGGCGCGATCACCCGGAGCCAGCTGGCAGTTCCGGCTCAGGATCTCGAGCTCATCGCCATTTCGCGCCGCCCCGCTCTGCAGATTGACCACCACGCCCAGGGTGTCGCCCAGTTGTTCCAGCTCAAGGCACACCGCGTCAATCGTGGCGTAGCTGCGCTGATCGTTGCGCTCCACGATGACGAACAGGTTCTCGCGGTCCAGCCACGCGACCGAACGCACGCCCTCGACCTGTCTGGCCGCCTGGCGCGCGGACTCGCGGTCTACGGCACGCGCGGGATCGGCCAGCTTGATGGCCCGCCGGAAATCCTCCTGCATGGCGACCACCTGCTCGGTGACGGCCTCCTGGTTGCCCGTCGCGGCCGCGGCCCGCGCCGCGGCAATCCGCCCGGCCAACTTCACCGCGTCGATCGGCTGCCCGGCCTGCTCAGGGCGACGCTCGCCCTCGGCGGGAGTGGTCGCCTGCCCGCAGCCAACAATGACGGCCGCCGCCGCGAGTGCGAAAAGCACCCTCCGGGCGGCAATCAGGTCGAAACCAAGGATCCGGGCCATCGTTGGAAAAAGAAGGGAGCGGTTCCGCATTGGAACCACTCCCCTCGTTAGCCGCAAGATTATCCGCTGAGAATTTACGGACAATTGCCCCCGTGCCTCAGCCCTTCTGCGCGTGCCACGCCTTCAGCACTTCAGCTTCCTTTTCGCGGGTGATGCCGGCGCGGGTTTCGGCCTGGCGTTCGGCGGGCAGGCTGCGGTACCAGGCCAGCAGGTCGGCGACGGTGGTGGCGAAGGGGCGGAAGCTCAGGCCGGCGGCGATGGCGCGGGCGTTGCTCACGTCGCCATAGCCCGAGTACGGCGAGCCTGCGCGCGGCTGCCACACGGTCATGTCGGCCTCGTGCTTGGCGATGAATTCCGCCGGCACGTGGGTGAACTTGATCGGGCCACCGGTAACCGCATGGCAGCCCCAGGCCATGGCGTCGGTGGTGAGCGTGTAGTCCGGGCCGCAGGCGTTGAACACGCCGGTGGTGCCGTTTTCGGCCAGGCGGATCATCCACTCGCCGAGGTCGCGGCCGTCGATCACCTGGATCGGGTCCAGGCCGTCGCCCGGCAGCATCACCTCGCCGCCCTGCGCGATGCGCTTGGGCCAGTAGGTGAAGCGGTCGGTCTCGTCGCGCGGGCCCACGATGTAACCCGGGCGCACGATGGTGACGTTCTTGCCAAACTGCTTGTGCGCTTCGGCCTCGCTCAGCGCCTTCAGCGGGCCGTACAGGTTCTCGATGTCGGCCACCAGCGTCTCGCGGGTCTCGGCCATGGCGTCCTTGCCCTTGTACTGGGCCAGCGGCGCGTCCTCGTCCATGCCGTGCTTCGTGCCGTCGGCATACACCGAGATGGTGGAGATGAAGAGGTAGTGGCCCACCTTGCCCGCCAGCACCTTGCCGGCGTCGCGCACCCAGTACGGCAGGCTGGTGGGGTTGTCGATGCACACGTCCCACTCGCGGCCTTCCAGCGCCTTCAGGTCGCCGGTGGTGCGGTCGCCGATGAGCTGCTCCACCTTGTCGCCCCACTCGGCGATCGGTCGGCGGCCGCGGTTGAAGGTGGTGACCTGGTGGCCGCGCGCCAGCGCATAGGCCACCTGGAACGGCCCGGTGAAGCCGGTGCCGCCGAGGATCAGGATGCGCAGCGGCTTGGCGGCCTTCGGCACGCCAGCCATGGCCGCCTGGGCGGCGGCGAACGACGGGAAGGCGGCGCTGGCGGCCGCGAGGGCGCCGAACTTGAGCAGGTCGCGACGGGTGGTCATGGCTGGGTCCCTGGGGTTGGAAGGCGCACCTTGGCATCCTCCGGG
>DNNT01000055.1 GCA_003497545.1 Arenimonas sp.
GTGGCGGTCAATGTCTCGCTGCCGAACGAAAGGCTGATCCGGGGCAGGCTGTCCATGCTGGCCTTCCTGGTTCAGACGATCAGCGATGATGATCCGACCCTGCTGTTGATCGGCGAGGCGGTCGCCAGCGCGAAGTCTCAGGCCGGTCTTCAGAGCCCGCCACGCTCTTGCGCGCTGGAGCGCGGCCTGGTCGCAGGGTCAGAGCAACCAGTGGCGCAGGCCTAAGGATAGCAGCCCAAGGGCCGCGATGCTCGCGGCCCAGATACCGATGAACCAGCCGATTTGGCGTAGCTGTTTACGCATCAATGATAGCCATCGCTGCCGACCTTGCCCCGGAACACCCAATAGGCCCAGGCGGTATAGGCGAGGATGATCGGGACCAGTACCGCGCCGCCCACCAGCATGAAGAGTTGGCTGCGATAGGGGGCGGCCGCTTCCCAGATGGTGACGCGTTCCGGGATGACATAGGGCCAGATCGAAATGCCAAGGCCGAGCAGGCACAGGCCAAACAGGGCGAGTGCCCAGAGGAAGGGTTGGGCATCCTTGCGCTGGGACAGGCTGCGGTAGAAGAGCGCGGTGACGATGACCGTCGCCAGCGGCACCTGTGCGGTAGCGAGGACGCCCGGCCAAGCGAGCCAGCGGCTTTGATAGCTGCCCTCAAGCGTCAGCGTGGCGAGGCTGACCGCGGCGATCAGGATCAGCAGTGCAATGCCCAGCCGCCCGGCGTAGGTCACGGCCTGGCGCTGTAGGCCGCCCTCGGTCTTCCAGTTGAGCCAGCAGGCACCGAGCAGCGCATAGCCGACCATCAGGCCAAAGCCGGTCAGCAGCGAGAAGGGCGAGAGCCATTCCCACCAGCCGCCCGAATAAGCGCGGCCTTCGACGCTGATTCCCTGCAGCAAGGCACCCAATGCAATCCCTTGCGCAAAAGTCGCGACGGCGGACCCGCCGGTGAAGGCGCGGTCCCACCAGGCCCTGTGGGCCGGATCGCGCCAGCGAAACTCGAACGCCACGCCGCGCAGGACCAGGCCCAGCAGCATCGCGATCAGCGGCGCATACAGGGCTGGCAGGATGATGGCATAGGCCAACGGAAAGGCAGCGAGCAGGCCGCCGCCGCCCAGCACCAGCCAGGTTTCGTTGGCGTCCCAGAACGGGCCGATCGAGGCGATCATGCGGTCCTTGTCGGCGTCGCCGGCGCCGCGCAGCAGGATGCCCACGCCCAGGTCGTAACCGTCGAGCACCACGTACAGCAGCATCGCCACGGCCATCAGGGCCGTGAACACCAGCGGCAGGGTCGTTTCCATCTCAGGCCTCCTGCAAGCCGGCCACGGCCGGGCGGTGGTCGGGTTTGCCGCGGTGGCGGGCCAGGTAGAACAGCACCGAGACGTAGCTCGCCAGCAGGCCCGCGTAGAGCAGCAGGTAGGCCGTGAGGCTGATGCCGATCACCGGCGCCGGCGTGGCCGAGATGGCGTCCACGGTGCGCAGCACGCCGGTCACCAGCCAGGGCTGGCGGCCGATTTCGGTCACGTACCAGCCGGCCAGCGTGGCCACCCAGCCGGAGAAGGTCATGGCCAGCAGCGCGCGCGCCTGCCATGTCGTGGGCTCGCCGCCGCGGCGCAGGCGCCAGGCGGTCCACCACGAGACCAGCAGCATCAGCGTGCCCACGCCCACCATCACCCGGAAGCCCCAGAACACCGGCGCCACCGGCGGGTGTTCGCCGGGGAAGGAGTCGAGGCCCTTGATCTCGCCGTCGGGGTCGTGCGTGAGGATCAGGCTGGCCAGCTTCGGGATGCCGATGGCGTAGTCGTTGCGGCGCGTTTCCTCGTTGGGAAGGGCGAAGACCAGGGCCGGTGCGCCCCTCTCGTCCTGCCACACGCCTTCCATCGCGGCCACCTTGGCTGGCTGGTGTTCGAGCGTATTCAGGCCGTGCAGGTCGCCCAGGAAGATCTGCACCGGGATCAGCACCGCCGCCACCAGCACGCCCGCGCGCATCGCGCCGCGCACGTCGCCGCCGTGATCCCCGCGCAGCCAGCGGTAGGCCGACAGGCCGGCCACCAGGAAGGCCGCGGTCAGGCCCGAGGCCAGCAGCATGTGGAAGAAGCGGTAGGGGAAGGACGGGTTGAAGATCACCGCCCACCAGTCGGTGGCGTGGGCCTGGCCGTTGACCATCTCGAAGCCGGCCGGCGTCTGCATCCACGAGTTCAGTGCCAGGATCCAGAAGGCCGAAAACGTGGTGCCGCCTGCCACCAGCACCGTGGCCAGGGTGTGCATGCGCTCGCCCACGCGCTTGCGCCCGAACAGCATGATGCCCAGGAAACTGGCTTCCAGGAAAAACGCCGTCAGCACCTCGTAGGCCAGCAGCGGCCCGGCGATGTTGCCCACCGTTTCCATGAAGCCCGGCCAGTTGGTGCCGAACTGGAAGCTCATGGTGATGCCGCTCACCACGCCCATGGCGAAGGTGAGCGCGAACACCTTCACCCAGAAGTAGTAAGCGTCCATCCAGTGCTGCTGGCCGGTGCGCAGGAAACGCAGCTTGAAGAACAGCAGGAACCAGCCCAGCGCGATGGTGATGGTGGGGAACAGGATGTGGAAGCTGATGTTGGCCGCGAACTGGATACGCGCCAGCAGTGCCGGGTCGAGTTCGCTCATGAGACCTTCTCCTCGTTGGCCGGCGCGGTGCCGCGCATCCTGTCGGTGAACTGCAGCAGCGCGGTGGCCTTGGCGCCCAGCGACATCAGCTTCTCCAGCGTGGACGGCGAGAGCTTGCGCACCTCGGCGAACCATTCCGTGAGTTGCTCGATCAGGTCGTGCATCTCGCGCATGCGGGCCTGGGCGTGGCGCTCCTCGGGCGATTCGGGCGTTTCGAGCAACGCGTCGCGCAGCATGGACAGCGTCGGATCCACCTCGCGCCGCTGCCGCTCCTCGGCCAGGGTCTTGAAGATAGCCCATACGTCGTCGGGTGCGGCGTAGAAGTCGCGGCGGTCGCCCGGTTGGTGGCTGAGGCGCACCAGGCGCCAGGACGAGAGTTCCTTCAGCCCCATGCTCACGTTCGAGCGGCTGACCCCGAGCTTGTCGGTGATCTCGTCGGCCGTCAGCGGCTGGGCCGAGATGAACAGCAGGGCGTAGATCTGCCCCACCGTGCGGTTGATGCCCCAACGGCTGCCCATTTCACCGAAATGCAGCACGAAGGACTGGCTGAGCGGGGGGAGATCCATGCGTCCATCCGAAGTTTCAGAAATTTCTGAAACATTAGATGACGTAGGTCAAACCAAAGCAAGGGTTGCTGACGGGTGGTTCAGCCAACCATCACCCGCCCTTGCAGGAGGGCTCAGTTGGCGAAGCGGTAACTGAACTTCACCAGCAGCTGCTCGGCGTCGCGCAGGGAGGTGGCGTCGCCGAGCAGTTCGGCCAGGGGCCGGCTGCCGTCTTCCACCGCCAGGCCGCCGCGGCCGTAGACCACGTACAGGTCCGACAGCGGCGCCACTTCGAAGCGGTAGCGCACCTGGAAACCGAGGTTCTGCAGGGTGAAGTCGGGCACCGGGTCGTTGCTGGCCACCGGCTCGCCGTCGGGCGCCACGCGCCAGGCCTGGCGCAGGCGGGCGTCGAGCGCGATCGCCTCGAGCTTCACGCGCAGCTCCTGGCGGCGGCCCAGCTGCCACTGCAGGTTGGCGCCGATGCGCGCCGTGTCGGCGCGGAAGCTGCCCAGCTGGTTGCCACCGCGCCAGAGCAGCCAGTCCGGCTGGTGCTGCAGGCTGAAGCTGCCCTGAAGGGCCAGGTTGTCGCCCAGGTGCAGGGTGGGTTCGAACTGCAGCTCCAGGCCCAGGCCGCGGGCGCCGTCCAGGCCCTCGGCGGTGGCGCGGGCGTAACCGTAGAGCGACCAGTCGCCGCGCTGCGGTCGCGAGCGCTCCCAGAATAGGTAGAGCTTCTCCGGCACGCGCACCACGCCGTTGCCGCGGGTGATGCGGTCGTCGTGGCCGGGCGTGAACGCAGCCAGGTCCCAGAATTCGTTGCCGCCGTCGCGCAGCTCGGCGTAACGCTGCACGGCCGCGGCCTCGGCGATGGCCAGGCCGCCGTCGTTGCGCCGCACCGAGGCGGCCCAGCGGGTTTCGTACGAGGCGTAGCGCGACCCTTCCGGCGGCGCGTCCTCGCGCCGGGCCAGTTCGTAGCGCAGGTAGTTGAAGTCGTTGCGATCGAGATAGCCGATGTCGTTGAGCTCGAGGCCGTCGCCCAGGTGCAGCAGGTAGAGCTGCTGGCGCCAGCCGTTGCCCAGGGCCTGGTCGATGCGGCTCTGGAAACCGAGGTCGTCGCTTCGCTCGCCGGCCTGCGTCACCGACGACGCCACGACCTGGGAGCGGATGGTCCAGGTCTCGTCCGGCGTCCACAGGTGGTCGGTGGAATACACCGTGGCCACGCGGTCCAGGAAGGGCCGGTCCACGCGCGTGAGCATGCCGCCCAGGTCGTGGGTGCCGAAATCGCGGGTGGCGCGCAGGGCCAGGAAATCGCGGCCGGCGTCGCCGTCCTCGGTGGCCGCGAGCAGGCCGTAGCGCACCTGGCCCAGGCTGCCGTTGAGCTTCACGGCGGCCGCCACGTCGCCGGCGCCGGAGCCGTCGTCGGCCGGTGCGCCGATGCGGCGGGTGTAGAGCAGGCGGCTGTTGCCGGCGCCGAAGGGCACGTCGAACAGGCCCTGGTTTTCGGTGAAGAAGGGGCGCTTGTCGCCGAAGAAACTTTCCACCGCGCCGAAGTTCACCACCAGGTCGTCGCTTTCCACCTGGCCGAAGTCGGGATTGATGGTGGCGGAGAGCTGGAACTGGCCGCTGGGCTTCCAGAACAGGTCGGCGCCGGCGTCGACGTCGGTGTCGCCGGTAATCCGGTCGTTCACCACCACCACGTAGGGCGTGACCGCCAGCAGCGCCTGCTCGTAATGAGGCACCTCGACGCGGGCGAAGTCGGACAGGAAACGCGGCCGCTGGTAGCTGGCCGCCGGCCAGGCGATGCGTTCGCCGGTGTGCGCCACCACGCGGTCGAGGTAGATGCCGAGGGTGCGGGTGCCGTTCTCGGGCTTGGCCATCGGCGCCACGTGCCAGGGCACCAGCACTTCGGCGTACCAGGCCTCGTCGTCCTGCGAGGTGGCCTGGTGCCAGTGGCCGTCCCAGTCGTCGTTGAAGCTGCGCTCGCTGGTGATCACCTCGTCGGCGATACCGCCCGGCAGGCTCACCACGAAGTCGTAACCCGTGCGGCCGTCGCCGTCGAAATCCACCATCACGTTGACGCGGTCGAGCTGCCCCATCTGGTCGCGGCGCGTGCGCTGCGCGCTGCGCGGCACGCCGGCCGGCTGCACGTTGCGGAAGGCCACGGCCAGGCCGTTGGGCGTGGCCTTCACCCAGGCCTCGGTGCGCAGGCTGCCGGGTTCGCCGGTGAGCGGCTGGACCTGGGTGAACTCGGTGACGTGGCGGGCGCCGTCCCATTCGCCGGGCGAGAGCACACCGTCCACGATGACCGCGGACGCCAGCGACGGCAGCGCGGCGCAGGCCAGCGCGAACAGGGGAAGGACAGGCTTCATGCGGGCACCGTGGGCGAAGGGCCCGGGCATTCTGGGCGGCGGCCCCGGCAGCGCCGAGGCCCATTGGTCATGCCGCGCGGGGCGGCTTCAGGCCTTCTTGCGGCCCTTCTTTGGCTGCAGCATGGTGCCGGTGCACCTGGGCGAGCCGCAGCGGCAGGCCCAGAGCTTCTTCAGCTTGGCGGTATGCGGCTCGGCCAGCACGATGCCGTAGTTGTAGGTCAGCTCCTCGCCGGCGGCGATGTCGCGTTTGGCCTCGATGTAGATGCGGTCCTTGCGCTTCTTGCCGGTGTCGCTTTCCTCGAACACCGCCTCGCAGTTCGGGTCGCAGCTGTGGTTGATCCAGCGCGCGACGTTGCCGTCCACGTTGGCGTCGATCACGTACTTGTCGTTGAGCGTGAACAGGAAGGTGTGGCCGGTGTCCGGGTCGTCGGCGTAGACGCGGTCGGCCTCGTCGTGGGTGCGCAGCAGGCCCTTGTAGCGCACCACCCGCTCGCCCTTGGCGATGTCCCCGGTGGCGAAGACGCCGTTGCCGTGGATGGCGGAGCGGCGGGCTTCGATCTTCTTGGGCATGGGGCGTTCCGTGGCGCGAAAGGGCGGCCATTGTCGCCAATCCGCGCGCGCCGTGCAGCCCCGGGCTTATGCTGTGCGCACCGAGGGGAGACGAACGATGGACCCGGCCAACAGTTGGAGCGAGGAAAAGCAGTCGGCCTGGCTGTACCGGGCGCTGGCGAAGGCCGAACGCGACCCGCGCATCGCCGCGCTGTTCGATTCGCTGGCCGACGCCGCCGACGAGCAGGCGGGCACCTGGGAAAAAGCCGCGGCCGACGCCGGCCAGGCCCTGGCCCTGCCCTTCGAACCCACGCCGCGCGCCCGGCTGGTGGCCGCGCTGGCGCGGCGCCTGGGCCCGCGCCGGGTGAAGCCCGCGCTGGCGGCGCTGAAGGTGCGCGGCCTCTCGGCCTACACCGCGGCGCTGGGCGGCCACCTGCTGCCCACCGACCTGGCCCAGGTGGGGCTGAGCCACCGCACCGTGGGCGGCGGCAACCTGCGCGCGGCCATCTTCGGCGTCAACGACGGCCTGGTATCGAACGCCAGCCTCATCCTCGGCGTCGTGGGCGCCCAGGCCGGCACCGGCACCGTGCTGGCCACCGGCATCGCCGGCCTGCTGGCGGGNNTCGGTGCGCTCGCAGCGCGAACTGTTCGAATACCAGATCGGCCTCGAAGCCGACGAGCTCAAGCAATACCCGGAAGCCGAGGCCGAGGAGTTGGCGCTGATCTACATCGCCCGCGGCATGCCGCCGGAGCAGGCGCGCAGCTTCGCCCACCAGCTGGTGAAGGACCCCAAGCAGGCGCTGGACGTGCTGGCGCGCGAAGAGCTCGGCCTCAATCCCGACGACCTGGGCTCGCCGATCGGTGCGGCGGTGTTCTCCTTCAGCGCCTTCACGGTGGGCGCGCTGGTGCCGCTGGTGCCCTTCTTCGCCGGCAGCGCGCTGCCGCAGGCGGCGTACTGGGGCACGGGCCTGGCCGCGGCGGGCCTGTTCGGCACCGGCGCCGCCATGAGCCTGTTCACCGGCCGCAACCCCTGGCTGGGCGGCCTGCGCATGCTGGGCATCGGCGCCCTGGCCGGGGCCACGGTGTTCCTGATCGGCCACCTGATCGGCGTGGAAGTGGCCTGAGACGGGCTTCACACGGCGTGGATTGAGCCCGGCGGGGCCAAAGCGTACAATTTCGGTCCTGATTAGTCCCGCCAGGCCGACGCCATGCTTCGCGTCACCAAGCTCACCGACTACGCCACCGTCATCCTGGTCGCCCTGGCCGAGGCGCCCGGGCGCGTGCATTCGTCGGCCGAACTGGCCGAGCGGGCCCGGCTGGAGCCGCCCACGGTGGCCAAGGTGCTCAAGCCCCTGGCCCATGCCGGCCTGGTGGAAAGTTTCCGCGGCGCGACCGGCGGCTACCGCCTGGCCCGCCCCGCCCACGCCATCCCGCTGATCGCCATCGTCGAAGCCATGGAAGGCCCGCTGGGCATGACCGAGTGCTCCGGCGAGCATTCCACCTGCGAACTCGAACCGCACTGCGGCGTGCAGACGCACTGGCGCCGCATCAACGACGTGATCGCCGAGGCGCTTGGCGGCATCACCCTGGCCGAGATGCTGCCGCCCGCCGCGGCGCGCAAGGCCATTCCCATGACGCTGGCGAACGCGCCGGCCGGAGGCTGACATGGCCACCCAGAACGAACAGATCCACCAGCAGCTCTCGCGCCGCTACGACGCGGGTTTCATCACCGACATCGAGTCCGACACCTTCCCGCCGGGCCTGGACGAAGACGTGATCCGCGCGCTCTCGGCCCGCAAGGAAGAGCCCGAGTGGATGACCGAATGGCGCCTGGCCGCCTACCGGCACTTCCTGACGATGACGCCGCCGGAGTGGGCCAAGCTCGAGATCGGCCCGATCGACCTGCAGGCCCTGAGCTACTTCAGCGCGCCCAAGGGCCCGAAGTACAAGTCGCTGGCGGAAGTGCCGCAGGAGCTGCTCGACACCTACGACAAGCTCGGCGTGCCCCTGCACGAGCGTGCCAAGCTGGCGGGCGTGGCCGTGGACGCGGTGTTCGACTCGGTGTCGGTCGGCACCACGTTCCGCAAGGAGCTGGCCGAGAAGGGCGTGATCTTCTGCTCCATGTCCGAGGCCATCAAGGAACACCCCGAGCTGGTGCGCCAGTACCTGGGAAGCGTGGTGCCGGTGGGCGACAACTACTTCGCGGCGCTCAATTCCGCCGTGTTCTCCGACGGCTCGTTCGTGTTCATCCCCCGGGGCGTGCGCTGCCCGATGGAGCTGAGCACCTACTTCCGCATCAACGCCGGCCACACCGGCCAGTTCGAGCGCACCCTGATCATCGCCGACAA
>DNNT01000088.1 GCA_003497545.1 Arenimonas sp.
CGACTCGAAGCGCGGCAGCGCCAGCAGCTGCCGCAGCTTGCGCTGCGAGAGCACCGGCGAATTCAGCATCACCTGCACCGCGTTCGCCGGCGTGGCCTCGAACACGTTGCCCTCGGGCCCGAGCTGGGTGGCCAGCGACATCACCACCTGCTCGCGCAGCGGGTCGATGGGCGGNNGCGGGTTGGTCACCTGCGCGAACTGCTGGCGCAGGTAGTCGAACGGCGAACGCACCTTCTGGCTCAAAACCGCCATCGGCGTGTCGTCGCCCATCGAGCCGGTGGCCTCCTGCCCGGTTTCGGCCAGCACGCGCAGTTCGGTTTCGCGTTCTTCGCGGGTGAGCTGGAACTGCACCTGGAAACGCCGCAGCGTCGGCGCGTCGAAGGGTTCGGCGGCCAGCGACGGGTCCACCAGGCTGGTGCTCAGGTACGACACGCCCTGCTTGAGCCAGGCCTTGTAGGGCGCGCGCGCCTTGTTGATGGCGTCGATGTCCTCGCTGCGCAGCAGTTCGCCGCGCACCAGGTCCACCGCCAGCATTTCGCCGGGGCCCAGCTTGCCCTTGGCCACGACGTCGGCGTCGGCCACGTCGTACACGCCGGTTTCCGAGGCCACCACCAGGGTGCGGTCGGCGGCGAGCAGCCAGCGCGCCGGGCGCAGGCCGTTGCGGTCGAGCGTGCAGGCGGCGTGGCGGCCATCGCACATGACGATGCCCGCCGGGCCGTCCCAAGGGTCGCAGGACAGGCCGTAATACTCGTAGAAAGCGGCGAGGTCGGGGTCCTTGTGTTCGAGCGAGGCGGTGGCCGGCGGCACCAGGATGCGCATGGCCTGCAGCAGGTCCATGCCGCCGGCCAGAAGCAGCTCGAGCATGTTGTCCAGGCTCTGCGAATCCGAGCCCTCCATCGTCACCAGCGGCTGCAGCGCCGGCAGGTCGAGCAGTTCGGAATGCCAGTGCGCCGCGCGCGCCCGCGCCCAGGCGCGGTTGCCTTCGATGGTGTTGATCTCGCCGTTGTGCGCCAGCACGCGGAAGGGCTGGGCCAGCTTCCAGGCCGGCGCGGTGTTGGTGGAAAAACGCTGGTGGAACACGATGACCGAGGAAGCCAGCTCCGGCCGCGCGAGGTCGGGGAAGACGCGCGGCAGCGCTTCGGGCAGCACCATGGCTTTGTAGCCGATCGTCGCCGCCGACAGCGTCACCACGTAGAAGTCCGGCGTCTGCGCCAGCGCCTGCTCGGCCGCACGCCGCGCCAGGAACAGCCGCCGCTCGAACGCCGCCGCGTCGCCGTCCCGCGGTGCCGCCACGAACACCTGGCCGATGCGCGGCAGCCCGCGCAGCGCGATTTCGCCGCAGTCGGCGCGCGACACCGGGACCTCGCGCCAGCCGTGCACGGCCAGGCCCTGGGCGCGCAGGGCGGCATCGAGCGTGGCGCGCGCTTCGGCGGCCGCGGCTTCGTCGTGGGGCAGGAACACCATGCCGCAGGCATCGCGCCCGCCGAACGTCAGGCCGGCTTCCGCCGCAATCGCCGCCAGGAAGGCCTGCGGGCGCCGCAGCAGCAGTCCGCAGCCGTCGCCGCTCAGGCCGTCGGCGGCCACCGCGCCGCGGTGGGCCAGCCGTGCCAGCGCCTGCAGGCCGGCGTCCACCAGCGCCCGCGACGGCCGGTCGTCGAGCTGCGCGATCAGCCCGAAACCGCAGCTGTCGCGCTCGAACGCCGGGGAGTGCAGGCCCGGGGCCGGGGGTGCTGGCATGCGCCCTCCGCGAGGTGGAATGGGGCCGGCGCGGGCTCGCCGCGGCCGGTCTCCGCACCGTCACACAGCGGGCTAGAGTTTCTGCTCGGCCGCCTTCCCCGCCCGCCGCCGGGCGGGGTAGAGTGCAAGGCAGTCCCGGCAGCGGAGGCACGGCATGCGCACGATCCTGGTCGCGAGCTCGAAGGGAGGCGCCGGCAAGTCCACGGTCGCCACCCACCTGGCCGCCCACTTCGCGGTGGAAGGAAAGGCCACGGCCATCCTCGACGCCGACAAGCAGAAGTCCTCGACCCACTGGTGCGAAAAACGCGCCCACCTGGAAACCGCCGTGCTGCCGCTCGACGGCTGCAAGCGCAACTGGGACAAACAATTGCCGGAAGGCATCCAGCGCCTGGTCATCGACGCCCCCGCCGGCGCCATGGCCGACGACCTGCAGGCTTTCCTCGACATGGCCGACGCCGTCGTCGTGCCGGTGCTGCCCTCGGCCATCGACCTCGAGGCCACGGTGCCCTTCCTCAACAGCCTGGTCACCCACCCGCGGGTGAAGAAGGGCAAGCTGCCGGTCGGCATCGTCGGCAACCGCCTCAAGCCCTGGACCGGCGCCTCCCAGCAGGCCATCGCCCAGCTCAAGTCCTGGCCCTACCCGCTGGTGGCCGAACTGCGCGACACCCAGGCCTACGTGCTGCTCTGCGGCCTGGGCAAGAGCATCTTCGACTACCACTCCGAACAGGTGCGCAGCCACCAGGAAGACTGGGCGCCGCTGCTTCGCTGGCTCAAGAAATCCCTCTGACGCGACAAGGAAGGTCATGCGCGAACTGATCCTGCTCCGCCACGCCCACGCCGAACCGCCCGCACCGGGCCTGGACGACCTGGACCGCCCGCTGTCCCTGCAGGGCCAGGCCGAGGCCGAAGCCGCCGGCCGCTGGCTGCGCGACCACGGCTACCTGCCCGACCGCGTGCTGTGTTCCCCGGCCCGCCGCACCCGCGAAACCTGCGAAACCGTCATGGCCGCGCTCGGTTACGTCGAGTGCAAGCAGGAGCCGCGCATCTACGACGCCACGCCCGGCCGCCTGATCCAGGTCGCCGACGAACACCGCGACCTGGCCCGTGTGCTCATGGTTGGCCACAACCCCGGCTTCGAACAGCTGGCGGCCCTGCTCAGCTCGGGCCAGTCCGGCGACTTCCGCGGCATGCCCGCGGGCGGCGTGGCCGTGCTGACCATGCCGGCCGACGCCGCGCTCGAGCCCGGCATCGCCCAGCTCACCGCCTTCTGGTGGCCGTGACCGGATGAGGTCCGCGCGGGCCGGTGCCTGGCTGGCCGTGCTGGCCGGCGGGCTGCTGGCCGCACCGGCCGCCCACGCGCAGGCGCCCGCCCCCGAAATCGACCCGCTCGCCTCGCGGGCCGCCATCACCGTGGACCTGCGCGTTGGCGGCCGGGTGCAGGGCCGCTTCCAGGATTTCGACGGGCGCCTCGAGCGCCACCCCGACGGCCGCCTGCAGGTGCACGTGCGGCTCGACGCCCGCCGGCTCGTGCTCGACGGCCCGGGCTGGATGGACCGCTCGATGCGGTCGGAAAAATTCCTGGACGTGGCCCACCACCCCGTCATCCGCTTCCGCTCCGAGCCCTTCGCGCCCGGCCTGTCGCGCGAAGGCGGCTGGATGGCCGGCGAACTGGAGCTGCGCGGCGTGGCCCGCCCGGTGCGCTTCCAGGTGGCGCCGGCCGAGTGCGGGGCGCCCGGCCTGGACTGCGACATCCACGTCTCCGGCGTGGTCAGCCGGCGCGAATTCGGAATGGTGGCTTACCGAGTGTGGCTGCAGGACGGCGTGGGCTTCGACTTCCGGGTGCGTCTGCGGCAGTCTGGGCAACCATGACCCCCCGCCTGCTCCTCCCCCTGCTCCTGCTGGCGCTGGCCGGCTGCACCACCCTGCCCAAGGCCGAAATGCGTGCCGCCGCCGGCCTCGCCGAGGCCGGGCGCGCCGCGGCCACGTCCTGCGGAGATTCGGCCGATCCGGCCTGCCAGGCCATCGCCTCGCCCCTGCTCGACCTGGGCGAACAGGCCCTGGCCGCGTCCACGCCGGAGGCGCCGCGCCACCACGTCACCCTGCTCGACCGCGGCCAGGACGCGCTCATCGCCCGCGTGCACCTGATCCGCGCCGCCCGCCGCAGCATCGACCTGCAGAGCTTCATCTACGACACCGACGACACCGGCGCGCTGGTGCTGGAAGAGCTGCTGGCGGCTGCCCGCCGCGGCGTGAAGGTGCGCGTGCTGCTCGACCAGCTCTACGGCCTGCCCGACCCGAACCTGCAGGCGGCCCTGTCCGGCGCGCACCCGAACTTCGAGCTGCGGCTGTACAACCCCACCTTCAACGAGGCGCGCACCCAGTCGCTGCAGTACGCGGCCGGCATCCTGTGCTGCTTCCGCAAGTTCAACCGGCGCATGCACACCAAGCTGCTGCTGGTGGACGGCACGGTCGGCGTCACCGGCGGCCGCAACATCCAGGACCGTTACTTCGACTGGGGCGAGGGCTACAACTACCGCGACCGCGACATCCTCGTCGCCGGGCCGGTGGCGCAGGCGATGGCGGCGAACTTCGAAGCCTTCTGGAGCTTCGAACGCAGCCGCCCCGCGCACACGCTCAAGGACGTGGCCCGGCGCCTGGTGCGCGCCGGCGGCGTACCGGCGCACCGCCTGCTCGACCCGGCCCGCGAACGCCCGCCGCGGGTGCTGGCCATGGCCGCCATCGCCGCCGACGGCGCCGCGGTGCACGAACGCCTGGCGCCGCTGACCCTGCCGGTGGGCCGGGTGGACTTCTTCGCCGACCTGCCGGAAAAACACACCGGCGAAACCACCGCGCACGAAGACGCCTCGCGCGCCATGCGCGACCTGGTCGCCTCGGCCGAGCGCGAGCTGGTGCTGCAGACGCCCTACCTGGTGCTGTCGCGGCCGGCCCGCCAGCTGTTCCGCGAGCTGCACCAGCGCGAAAACGCGCCGGTGATCGAGGTGTCCACCAATTCGCTGGCCGCCACCGACGCCTTCCCCGTGTACGCGATGAGCCACAAGTACAAGCGCATGTACCTGCGCGAAATGGGCTTCCGCATCCACGAGTACAAGCCTTACCCCACCGACGCGCCCATCGACGTGGCCGCCACCGGCGCGCTCGGCCCCGAGCGCGCCACGCTGCCGATCTTCGGCTCCGGCTCGGCCGGCTCGGCCTCGGGCCCGGTGCCGCTCAAGCGCGCCGGCATCCGGGTGGGCCTGCATGCCAAGTCCATGGTGCTCGACGACCGCGTCGGCGTGGTCGGCAGCCACAACTTCGACCCGCGCTCGGACAACCTCAACACCGAATCGATGGTGGTGGTGCACGACCGCCAGTTCGCCGGGGCCCTGCGCGCCAGCATCCAGCGCGACATGGCGCCGGAAAACGCCTGGATGGTCGCGCGCCAGGAGAAGCCGCCGGTGTTTTCGGGCCTGAACTACAGCCTGGGCAAGGCCTCGGAAAAATTACCGATTTTTGACCTCTGGCCCTTTCCCTACGCCAGCAGCTTCGAGCTTAAGCCGGGCTGCAACCCGACCGCGCCGCCCGACCCGGCCTTCTACCGTTGCTACGAGGACGTGGGCGCCTTCCCCGAGGTGGACCTGCCGCTCAAGACGGTCTACACGCGCATCCTGACCGCCTTCGGCGCCGGGCTGGTGCCCATCCTCTGAGCCGGGCGCGGGTCCGGCCCCGCGCTTCGATTGACGGGGAATCCGCCCCGGCCTAGGCTGCTCGTTCTCGTTACCGACCGCCGGAACCGCCCGCATGCCCCTTTCGCTCAGCTTCGAACTCTCCGACCGCGACCTCGCCCACTTCACCCAGGCCATGGAGTCGGCGCGCGCCGCCGCGGGCAACAAGAGCGCCGAGGAAATCATGTCGGCCGCCTCCGTCCTGCTCAAGGGCGCCGACCAGATCGAACTGCCGGACTTCATCGCCGAGCGCCTCGACCGCCTCGACGCCATGATCGCCATGCTGCGCGACGACGGCTGGCACCTGCCGGAGGAAGACCGGCAGCGCGTGCTGTCGGCCCTGGTCTACTTCGCCGACCCGAAGGACGTCATCCCGGACAACGTGCCGGTGCTGGGCTACTTCGACGACGCCATCGCCATCGAAATGTGCGTCAAGGACCTCAAGCACGAGCTCGACGCCTACGACGAGTTCTGCGAATTCCGCCAGGGCGAGGCCGAGCGCCGCGGCCTGGACCCGGCCAAGGTCGGCCGCGCCGACTGGCTGGAAGCCCGCCGCGACGAGCTGATCGACCGCATGCACCGCCGTCGCAACCGCCAGACCGGCAGCGGCTACGGCGACAGCTCGGGCTACGCGCGCCGCGGCTACACCACGGCCTACCGCCCGGGCATGATGCGCGTCCGCTGAGGCGGCGCGCTGCCCGATGACCGACCCGTTCAAGCACCGGCCCGGGCTGGAGCAGCTCAACGCCATGCTGTCCGGCACCGCGCCGGGCACGCTGGGCATCCGCATCACCGAACAGGGCCCGGATTTCCTCCGGGCCACCATGCCGGTGGACGAACGCACCAGGCAGCCCTTCGGCCTGCTCCACGGCGGCGCCTCGGTGCTGCTGGCCGAAACCCTGGCCAGCTTCGGCGGCTACCTGTGCCTGGATCCGGCGTCCGGGCAGCAGACCGCCGGCCTTGAAATCAACGCCAACCACCTGCGCGCCGTCACCGAAGGCGTGGTCACCGGCACGGCGCGGCCCATCCACCTGGGCCGAACCACCCAGGTGTGGGAAATCCGCATCGAAGACGAACGCGGCCGGCTGGTGTGCATTTCGCGCATGACCGGCGCCGTCGTCGGCCGCTGAGGCCAGCGTACCCCGGCGTCGGGTGTTTCCCGCCGCGCGCTGCGGCACAATGCAGGCAATGTCGAATCCCACCGAAGCGGCGCGCCCGTCGCGCGACTGGCGCCGCCCGTTGCGCTACCTCTGGCGTCTGCCGTTCCTGGCCCTGCACCTGGGCCTGGGGCTGCCGTTCACGCTGCTGATGATCAACCCGCTCAGCGCGCGTGTCGAACTGCGCGGCGAACGCCTCGACCACCGCGTGATCCGCTGGTGGTCGGGCACGCTGATGCGCATCTTCGGCATGCGCGTGCGCCGTTACGGCACGCCGCTGCCGGGCGCGGCGCTGTTCGTGGCCAACCACGTCAGCTGGATCGACATCGTGCTCATGCACAGCCAGCGCATGATGGGCTTCGTGGCCAAGGCCGAGATCGCCCGCTGGCCGCTGGTGGGCTGGGTGGCCAGCCGCGGCGGCACCATCTACCACCACCGCGGCAACAACGACTCGCTGCACGGCGTGATGCACCAGATGGTGCAGCGGCTCGAGGCCGGGCAGGCGGGGGGCGTGTTCCCCGAGGGCCGCACCACGCGCGGCGACGCCATCGCGGTGTTCCATGCGCGCATCTTCCAGCCGGCCGTGGTGGCCGCGGTGCCGGCGCAGCCGGTGGCGCTGAAGTACGGCGCGCGCGGCGACGCCCAGACCCTCGTGGCCTTCGGCGAGAAGGAAAGTTTCTTCGCCAACTTCGTCCGCCTGCTGGGCGAACCGGCGCGCCCGGCCGAGGTGCATTTCCTCGAGCCCGTGGCGGCCAGCGAAGACGGCCGCCGGCGCATGGCCGACACCTGCCGCGAGCGCATCATCGCGGCCATGGCGGGCTGAGGCCCGGCATGTCGCACCCGGCCGACTACCGCCCGCCGCGCTGGCTGCGCAACGCGCACCTGCAGTCGCTGCTGAGCTCGATGCCGCTGCGCCGCGCCGCCGGCGAGCGCGCGCTGCGGCGCCTTGGCGCGGTCACCACCGAACACGTCATCGAAGTCGAGGACGGCGTGCGCCTGCAGGGGTTCCACAGCGCCTTGCCCGGCACCGCGCCGCGCGGCCTGGCCCTGCTGCTGCACGGCTGGGAGGGCAGCGCCGCCTCGGGTTACATGCAGCACACCGCCGCGGCGCTGCTGCGGCGCGGTTTCGAGGTGTTCCGGCTCAATTTCCGCGACCACGGCGACACCCACCACCTCAACGAGGACATCTTCCATTCCTGCCGCCTGGCCGAAGTGGTGCAGGCCGCGGCCGAGGTGGCGCGGCGCTTCCCGGCGCGGCCGATGGTGGCGGCGGGGTTTTCGCTGGGCGGCAACTTCGCGCTGCGGCTGGCGCTGGCGGCGCCGGCGGCCGGCGTGCCGCTGGTGCACGCGGCGGCGGTGTGCCCGGCCATCGACCCGGCGGCGGTGCTGCGCGCGCTCGAGCAGGGTTTGCCGCTCTACCACTGGTACTTCATGCGCAAGTGGCGGCGTTCGCTGCAGCGCAAGCGGGCGCTGTTCCCGCACCGCCACGATTTCGACGATTCGGTGCTGGCCCTGGACATGCGCGGCCTGACCGGCTGGATGGTCCGCCGGCACACCACGATGGCCGGCATCGAGGACTATTTCGAGGGTTACGCCGTGGCCGGTGGCCGCCTGGCCGCGCTGCAGGTGCCGGTGAGCGTGCTGGCCGCCGCGGACGACCCGGTGATCCCGGTCGAAGGTTTCCCGCGGCTGCAGCTGCCGGCCCATTCGCGGCTGGAGATCGCCGACTTCGGCGGCCACTGCGGTTTCCTCGAAGGCGCGCACCTGGGCGGCTTTTCCGAGCGCTGGGTGGCCGACAGGCTCGAGGCCGCGGCCGAAGCCGCCGGGGCGGCTACAATGGCCGTTTCCGCGCCTGCCTGAAGACTCCCATGCTTGCTGACATCACCGAGGCCCTGCGCCGGGGCGACGCCGCCGCCGCGCTCGCCGCCGCCCGCGCCACCGTTGCCGCCGAACCCGAAAACGCCGCCGCCCACCACCTGCTGGGCGTGTGCCTGCAGCGTGCCGGCGACGCCGCCGGCGCCCGCCAGGCCTTCGGCCGCGCGCTCGAAATGGCGCCCGACGTGGCCGCCCACCACTTCAGCCTGGCCACGCTGGCCCTGTCCGAGGGCGACGCCAAGGCCGCCGTCCAGGGCCTGCAGCAGGCCCTGGCGCTGGACCCGAACCAGCTCGGCGCCTACGTGATGCTGGCGCACCTGGCCCTGGGTCGCGGCGACCAGGCCGAGGCCGAGCGCAACCTGCGCCTGGCCCAGCGCGTCAGCGCCGAACACCCGCAGGTGCGCGTGCTCGAGGGTTACCTGGCCCAGGCCAAGGGCGACGGCGAGCGCGCCCTGAAGTGTTTCACCCTGGCCGTCGAGGCCGACCCGAACCTGGCCGCCGCCCACCTGGCGCTGGGCCAGGCTTTCCTGGCCCGCCGCATGTGGCCCTTCGCCGAGCAGGCGCTGTCGAACGCGCTGCGACTGGATCCCTCGCGCGCGCCGTCCACCCTGCGCGCGCTGGTCGAGGCCCGTCGCCGCCAGGGCAAGGCCCGGGAAACCCTGGACACGCTGGGGGAGCTCATCGCGCTGGTGCCGGGTGACCCGGTGGCGCGCGTGCTGCGCGCCGAGGTGCTGCTGGAAATGGACCGCGGCGAGGAAGCCGCGGCCGACCTGGAAGCCGTGCTCGACGCCCACCCCACCCACGCCCCGGTCCTGGGCCAGGCCGTGGTGCTGCTGTCCCGCCTGGGCCGCCCCGAGGAGGCCCTGGCGCGCGCCGAGGCCGCCCTGGCCAAGGCCCCGGACAAGGACGAGCTGTGGAAGGTACGCCTGAACGTCTCCGGCCTGCTCGGCGAAGACGCCAAGGACATCCTGGACCGCTGGCAGGACGCCCTGCCCGACTCGACCGCCTGCCTCGAGATGCTCACCGCCTTCCACGACACCCGCGGTGAAGACGCCCTGGCCGAGACCTACGCCGACCGCGCGCTGTCCATCAACCCGGACCTGTACGCGGCCAACCTGTACAAGCTGCGCAGCGAGTTCCCGCAGGACCCGGCCCTGGCCCTGGCCCGCGTCAGCCGCCTGCTGCCGCTGGCCACCGACGCCATCGCCCAGCGCACCCTGCTGGGTTGGCGCGGCCTGGCCCTGGACGCCCTGGGCCGCCACGCCGACGCCGCCGCCAGCTGGCGCGAAATGATCCGGCGCCCGGCCACCGGCCAAGTGCCGCCGCCGCCGGCGATCCCCGCCTCGGAAGCCCCGGCCGGCCGCATCGACGGCACCCTGCTGTGGTCGCCGCCGGGCGTGCGCGCCGAGTTCGTGCTGCGCCAGGCCAAGGCCCAGCTGGGCCAGCGCCTGCGCCTGGACCGCATCGGCAACGTTGCCGCCGGCGATGGTTTCGGCGCGCTGCGTTTCGCGCCCGGCCACCCGGAGGCGGGCAGCGCCGGTCGCTGGGAGGAGTCGCTGCGTGCGCTGGGCCTGGAGCCCGCCGAGGCGATGGACTGGCTGCCGCACGTGGACGGCTACACCTTCGCCGCGCTCGGCGGCGCCCGCGTGCTGGCCCTGCTGACCGACCCGCGCGACGCCCTGCTCAACTGGATGCTGCACGGCAGCCTGCAGAACTACCTGTTCCTGCACGAAGTCGGGCATTCGGCCGAATGGCTCGCCTCGGTGCTCGAGGCCCTGGCCGACGAAGCCGAGGCCTCGGGCCGCATCGAACTGGTGCGCCTGGACGCCGACGCCGGCGAAGCCGCGCAGCGCATCGAGCAGGCCCTGGGCCTGGGCGAGCCGCTGCCGGGCGTGATGGGCCGCGGCACCCGTTTCCCCACCGGCCACTGGCGCAACTACCGCGAAGCCTTCGCGGAAGAATTCGCCCGCCTGGCCCCGGTGGCCGCGCGCCTGGGTTACCCGGCCGACTGAAGCACCGTGCCGGCGGGCCTCCCCCGCCC
>DNNT01000199.1 GCA_003497545.1 Arenimonas sp.
TGGACGCCCTGCGCCAGCGCCTGCGCGATGCCGCCGGCCTGGGCGAGGGCAGCGACGGCGCCTTCAGTGCCCGCGCCCGCCACGTGGACGCGCTGGCCCGCGCCGATGCCCTGCTGGCCCAGGCCGCGGCCCAACTGCACCACGGCGCCGGCGAGCTGGCCGCCGAGGAACTGCGCCGCGCCCAGGACGCCCTGGGCGAAATCACCGGCACCGTGGACGCCGACGCCCTGCTCGGGCGCATCTTCGGCGACTTCTGCATCGGCAAGTGAAACCGGCCCGCCGCGCGTCGGCTCACCCCGGCAAAACGTGCGCCAGGTCGCAGCCCGAAACGACTCCGCCTTGACAAACCGGCCAAACTCTTATGTGCTGAACGTCATGGTTTGTTCATTTTCCAGGGGATCACCGATGACTGTTTCCACGCCCGCCTCCTCCCGCGCCTTGCGCTGGGGCATTGCCCTGGCCCTGGGCCTGAGCCTGGCCGCCTGCTCCAAGGACGAGGCCGCGCCCGCCGCCGCCGACGCCGAAAAGCCGGCCGCCGCCGCCCAGCCGGCCGGCCCCAGCGCCGAGGAAGTGGCCGCGCAGGAAGCCGCCCAGGCCGCCGAAGCCGCCCTGGCCGNNGACGAGCTGCGCAGCCGCGGCAGCCAGGCCCTGCGCGAGCAGCGCCTGTACGCCCCGGCCGGCGACAACGCCATGGAGTACTACCTGGCCCTGCGCCAGAAGACCGACAAGCCCGATGCGTCCGCCGAGAGCGCGCTCATCGACCTGATGCCCTACGCCATCATCGCCGCCGAGCAGGCCATCGGCCGCGAGGACTTCGTCGAAGCCGAGCGCCTGCGTTCGCTGATCGAGCGCACCGACGCCCAGACCCCGGCCCTGCCGCGCATCAAGGACTCGATCGCCAAGGGTCGTGCCGGCGTCGCCGAACGCGCCGAAGCCGAGGCCGAGCGCCTGGCCCAGCGCGAGCGCGAGGCCGAAGCCGCGGCCCAGCGCGCTGCCCAGGAAGCCGCCGCCGCCGCCACCGCGGCCGCCCAGCCCGCCGCGCCGGCCCNNCACCCCGGCCCCGCAACCGGCCGAGCCCGCCCCGACCCAGCCGGCCACCCCGCCGCCCGCGCAGCCTGCGCCCGCGCCGGTGCAGCCGGCCGCCCCGGCCCCGGCCCGCGCCAGCACCCCGGTCGCGGTGCGCGCGCCGCAGCCGTCCTACCCGCGTTCGGCCTACCGCAGCGGTGTGTCCGGCGAGGTGACGGTCGAGATCTCGATCGCCGCCGACGGCAGCGTCAGCAACGTGCGCGTGGTGCGTTCGCAGCCGCGCGGCACCTTCGACCGCGAGGTGATCTCCACCGTGCGCGGCTGGCAGTTCGAGCCGATGGACGGCCCGGCCACGCTCACCCGCACCTTCACCTTCCGCCCGTAAGCGGCAGGTGGCTGGAAAAGGAAAGGCCCGGCATTGCCGGGCCTTTTTTCTTGCTCGCGCGGAAGGCGCGCCGGCTCAGGCCGACACCGCCAGCTGCTCGCGGTGGTAGATGCGCACCGCCGCCCACACCAGCGCCACCGCCAGCGCCAGGGTGGCGCCGAAGCTGAGCGCGAAGCGCGCCAGTTCCACCACTTCGCCGCGCGCCAGCTCCATGATCAGAACGTTCTGCGACAGCAGCGGCACCGCCGCCATCCACAGCTCGCCCTTCATCGGCGACACCATCAGGATCACCGACGGGATCATCGGCAGCAGCATCAGCAGCGACAGGTAGGTCTGCGCCTCGCGGTAGCTCTTGGCGTAGGCCGCCACCACCGTCTGCAGCGCGGCGAAGCTCAGCGCCAGCGGCAGCATCAGCAGTCCCGCGCGCAGGATCAGCGCCGGCCCGAACTCCACCTTCATGCCCAGCCGGTCGAGCGGGATGTACTGGAAGGCCACCGCGAACGCCACCAGGCTCAGCATCATGCTCACCATGGCGAAGCCGAAGGTGGCGCCCAGCTTGCCCAGCACGATCTCGGCGCGCGAGGCCGGGCTGGCCAGCAGCGGCTCCAGCGACTGCCGCTCGCGTTCGCCGGCGGTGGTGTCGATGGCCAGGTACATGCCGCCCAGGAAGGCGCCGAGGATCAGCAGGTAGGGCAGGAAGCTCAGCAGCTGGCCGGCGCGCTGCTGCGTGCTGGCCACGTCGCGTTCGGCCACCGCCACCGGCTGCAGCAGCGCCGGGTGCAGGCCACGCGCGGCCACCCGCAGCGCCGACTGGGTGCGGCCGTAGGCTTCCAGCAGGCCCGTGAGGCGGGCCACCGGCGCACGGCCGTCCTGGTCGGAGCTGTCGAACAGCACCTCCACCTGCGCGGTCTCGCCGGCGCGCCAGTGCGTGGCGTAGTCGGCGGGAATGCGCAGCACCGCCTTGGCCTCGCGCTCGCGCACCGCCGCCTCGGCGTCGTCGGGCGCCGGCTGCACCAGCATGCCCTGGCGCTGCAACCAGGCCACCAGGTTGGGCGCGTGCTCCGCGCCCACCACCGGCACCTCCAGCGGCTTTTCCGCGCTGTCGAGCTGCTTGGTGATCACGAAACTCATCATCATCACGAAGAACAGCGGGCCGAGCAGCGGGCCCATCACCAGCGCGTTGAATACCGTCTTGCGGTCGCGCAGGTTCTCGGTGACTTCCTTCAGGAAAACAGTGATCGCCGGCTTCATGCCATCAGTCCTTCTTCGGTGCCGATCGCCTTGACGAAGGCGTCCTCGAGGTTGGTTTCACCGGTCATCGCGCGCAGCTCGTCGGCCGCGCCTTCGGCCACCACGCGGCCGTGGGCGATGATGACGATGCGGTCGCAGAGCGCGGCGACCTCCTGCATGATGTGGCTGGAAAACAGCACGCAGCGGCCTTCGGCCCTGAGCTGCAGCAGGAAGCGGCGCATGGCGCGCGTGGCCATCACGTCCAGGCCGTTGGTGGGCTCGTCCAGGATGACGTTGCGCGGGTCGTGCACCAGCGCGCGGGCGATGGCGGTCTTCACCCGCTGGCCCTGCGAGAAGCCCTCGGTGCGGCGGTCGATGATGTCGCCCATCTCCAGCGCCTGCGACAGTGCCTCGGTGCGCTGCGCGATCAGCGCGTCGTCCAGGCCGTGCAGGCGGCCGAAGTAGCGGATGTTCTCGCGGCTGGTGAGCCGCTTGTACAGGCCGCGCGAGTCGGGCAGCACGCCCAGGCGGCGGCGCACGGCCTCGGGGTCCTTCGCCGCGTCCACGCCGTCCACCACCACCTGGCCGCTGTCGGGCTTCATCAGGGTGTAGAGCATGCGCAGCGAGGTGGTCTTGCCGGCGCCGTTCGGGCCCAGCAGGCCGGTGATCTGGCCGTCCTGGGCGCGGAAGCTGACGCCGTCCACGGCCTGGACCTTGCCGAAGGCCTTGTGCAAATCGCGGACTTCGATCATGGCTCGGCTCCGTTGTAGGTGGTGAAGAAGGGCGGGGCGTCGAGCACGTCCAGGCAGGCGGCGTCGAGGCCGGCGGGATCGAGCGTGTCCACGAAGCTGGCGGCCAGCTTCGGCGTGCAGCCGCGGCCGAGCAGGATGTGGCCCTGGCCCTTGCCGACCAGGTGCCGCGCCTTGCCCAGCGAAGCCAGCACCTGTTCGCCGTAGCGCGGCGGCGTGACCGGGTCGAATTCGCCCGACAGCAGCAGGGTGGGGATGTCGGTGCGCAGCGGCTCGCGGAAACCTTCCGAGACCGGGCCCTTGGGCCACACGCTGCACTGGTTGAGCGTGACGCCGACGATGGCGTTGCCCAGGATCAGGTCGGCGTCCTGCTCGCGCGTCTGCAGCCGCGGCGCGTCTTCGGCGCAGATCACCGAGAGCTGCATGCCGTGGTTGATCTGGCCGGTGAGCGAGTCGTACACCAGCGCCGCCTGCTGCACCAGCGACTGCGGCCGGCCGGCGTGCGCCTCCTGCAGCAGCAGCGGCAGCAGCGAGGCGGTTTCCGGCGTGTAGGCGAACAGGCGGGCGATGGCGGCCACCGCGGTTTCGTCCAGGCGCATCTCGCGCGCGGCACCCGTGCGCGGGTCGCGCGCGGCCACGGTTTCCGGCGCGGCGCGCACGCGGTCGCGCAGCGCGTAAAGGGTGTCGAAGGGCTTGCCGAAGGTCCCGGCGCAGGCGGGCTGCTGCGCGCAGCGGGCCAGCAGGGCCTTGAGCGCGGATTCGAGGTTCACGCTGTGCTCGCTGCCCAGCGCCAGTTCCGGCGGCACCACGCCGTCGAGCACCAGGCTGCGCACGCCGTCGGGGAACTGGCGCGCGTATTCCTGCGCCACGCGCGTGCCGTAGGAGCCGCCGTAGACGTTGAGCTTGGGCGCGCCCAAGGCCTGGCGCAGCGCCTCGAGGTCGGTGACGGCCACGCTGGTGGTGTACATCGCGAGGTTGGCGTCGAGGCTGGCCAGGCAGTCGCGCGCCAGCTGCACCTGGATGTCGGCGCTGGCCGCGGCCTCGGCCAGCTCGTCGGGGAAGTCGCAGGCCAGGCGGTGCGAGCCGCCGGTGCCGCGCTGGTCGACGAAGAGCACGTGGCGCTTCTCGCGCAGGCGGGCGAAACCGCCGGCGATGGAAGGATAACTTTCGGTGGCCGACTGGCCCGGGCCGCCGGCGATGAACACGACCGGGTCCGGCTGCGGCTCGGCGGCGCGTGCCGCGACGAGGCCGACCTTCAGCGACAGCTTGCGGCCCTGCGGCTCGGCCGGATTCTCGGGCACCTCCAGCGTGGCGCACTCCGCCCGCGTGGTGGCGCCGGTGCCGGGCTGCGTGAGCTCGCAGGGGGTGAATTCAAGGCTGCCCAGGGTGCGGGCACCGGCCACCGGGGTGGCCAGCGCGGCCGCCAGGGCCACGGTCAACAAGAGGGGTTTCATGGCGCTCCCATTCCACGGCCGGATCGGCCTTCAGGATGACAGACGCCGGCGGGGGCCGGAACGTGACAGCCCCGGGGGTTTACTTCGAGCTGACGTACTTCTCGCGGCGGATGTGCGGCACCGGCAGGCCGGCGGCCTTCAGGGCCTCGAAGTTCGCGTCCACCATGTTCGGATTGCCGCACAGGTAGGCGATGTCGCCCTCGGCCGACGGGGCGAATTCCGCCAGCGCGTCCTGCACGTAGCCACGGCGGTCGTCCGGGTGTGGCGTGGCCGGCATTTCGCGGCTGAAGCAGGGCACGTAGCGAAACTCCGGGTGGGCGGCGGCGAAGGCGCGGAAGTCGTCGCCGTACAGCAGCTCGGCCGGCGTACGGCAGCCGAACAGCAGCACCACTTCGATGCCGCGGCTGGCGATGAGTTCGGCCAGCTTGGGCAGCATGGCGCGGTAGGGCGTGACGCCGGTGCCGGTGGCCACCAGCAGGTAGCGGCGGTTGGCGTCGCCTGGCATCAGGCAGAAGCGGCCGTAGGGGCCGGAGGCCTGGATCTGCTGGCCTTCGTCGAGCGCCTCGAACAGCGCCGTGGCCGCGCCGCCCGGCACGTAGCTCACCGCGATCTCGATGGCTTCGCCCGGGCCCAGCGCGTGGTCGTGCATGGTGGCCAGCGAATAGCTGCGCTTGGTGGGCGTGCCGTCCGGGTAATTGAAGTGCACCTGGATGAACTGGCCCGGGATGAAGTCCAGCGGGTGGCCGTCGTCGCGCGCGAACGCAAGGTGGCGCACGGACGGCGCCAGCATGCGGCTGCCGACCAGGCGAAGGGGGAAGTGCACGATGGCCAAAAGCTTGCTCCGGGTTGGGAAACACTGTGTACCGCCGCGGTCCCGGGGCCCGGGGCGGCAAGCGCCTATAATACGGCCCCACCCCCGTGGACGCAGCGTCGACGGGCGCCAGGAGCCCCATGCCAAACCTTCCCGCGCTGGAGATCACCGATCTCCGCAAGACCTATGACAACGGCGTCGAAGCCCTGAAGGGCGTCTCGCTGCGCGTCGAACCCGGCGATTTCTACGCCCTGCTCGGCCCCAACGGCGCCGGCAAGTCCACCCTCATCGGCATCACCAGTTCGCTGGTGAACAAGAGCGCCGGCGAAGTGAAGGTGTTCGGCGTCGACCTGCACGCCAACCGCTCCGAGGCCATGCGCCTGGTGGGCCTGGTGCCGCAGGAGATCAACTTCAACATGTTCGAGCAGCCGCTCGACATCCTGGTCAACTACGCCGGCTTCTACGGCATCCCGCGCGCCGAAGCGCTGGTGCGCGCCGAGGAGGAGCTGAAGAAGGCGCAGCTGTGGGACAAGGCGCGCAAGATGTCGCGCACGCTCTCGGGCGGCATGAAGCGCCGGCTGATGATCGCCCGCGCCATGATGACCCGGCCCAAGCTCCTGATCCTCGACGAGCCNNCGCATTACCTGGAGGAAGCCGAGAGCCTGTGCCGCAACCTGGCGATCATCGACAAGGGCCGCATCATCGAGCAGGGCCCGATGAAGACGCTGCTGGCCAAGCTCGACGTCGAAGGCTTCCTGCTCGACATCGACGGCACGCTGCCGGCCACGCTGCCCACCATCGAGGGCGCCACCCTGCTGGCCGAGGACGCGCATACGCTCGACATCGNNCCTCAACCGCGTGTTCGCCGCGCTGGCCGCCGCCGGCATCCGCGTGCGCTCGATGCGCACCAAGTCCAACCGCCTCGAGGAGCTGTTCGTGCGCCTCACCGGCCAGCCGGAGCAAGCCGCGTGAGCCATCCCAACCTCGTCGCCATCAAGACCATCGCCCGCCGCGAAGTGGCGCGCATCCTGCGCATCTGGGGCCAGACCCTGGTGCCGCCGGCGATCACCATGACCCTGTACTTCCTGATCTTCGGCAACCTGATCGGGTCGCGCATCGGCACCATGGACGGCATCAGCTACATGGACTTCATCGTGCCGGGCCTGGTGATGATGGCCATCATCCAGAACGCCTACGGCAACATCAGCTCCAGCTTCTTCGGCGCCAAGTTCGGCCGCCACGTGGAAGAGCTGCTGGTCAGCCCCATGCCGAACTGGGTGATCCTGGGCGGCTACGTCGCCGGCGGCGTGCTGCGCGGCCTGATGGTGGGTGCGATCGTACTGGCCATCGCCATGCTCTTCACACCGGTGCGCGTGCCGCACCCGCTGGTGACGCTGAGCACGGTGGTGCTGGGCGCGGTGATCTTCTCGCTGGCGGGTTTCGTCAACGCGGTGTACGCCAAGAAGTTCGACGACATCGCCATCGTGCCCACCTTCATCCTGACCCCGCTGACCTACCTGGGCGGCGTGTTCTATTCGGTGAAGCTGCTGCCGGGCTGGGCCGAGACGGCCACCCACCTCAACCCCATCTTCTACATGGTCAACGCCTTCCGCTACGGCCTGCTGGGCCAGAGCGACGTGCCCATGGCCACCGCCTACGCGCTGATGCTGTTCTTCGTGGTGTCGCTGTCGGCGCTGGGCCTGTGGCTGCTCAAGCGCGGCGTCGGCCTGCGCAGCTGAGTCGGCCCGGGCTGGCCCCGGGGCGGGCATCGCGTTAACGTCGGGCCGGGTTCTTCCACCGGCCGGGACGGATGACGGGCGACATCACCGCATGGTTGAAGGCGGCGCGCGACGGCGACGAACAGGCGCTGCCGCGGGCCTTCGAACTGCTCTACGCCGAGCTGCGGCGCCTGGCCGCCTCGCGCCTGGGACCCGGTGGCGACGCCACGCTGTCGCCCACCGTGCTCGTGCACGAAACCTACCTGCGCCTGTTCGCCGGCGGCGCGCTGCCGCTGGAGAGCCGCCGGCATTTTTTCGCCGCCGCCGCCCAGGCGATGCGCTGGATCATCGTCGACCACGCCCGCCGCCGCCTCGCCGATTCCCGCGGCGGCGGCCTGGTGCGCGTGGAGCTGCACGAAGACCTGGTGGACGAACTGCCGCCGCAGCGCGTGGTTGAACTCGACCAGGCCCTCGAACGCCTCGCCCGCGCCAGCCCCGACAAGGCCCGCCTGGTGGAGCTGCGCTTCTTCGCCGGCCTGGAGTTCCCGGAACTCGTGGCACTCCTGGGCCGCTCGGAGCGTTCTTTGAAACGTGACTGGGCCAGCGCCCGTGCGGCCCTGCACGCGATGATGGAATGAGCCCATGGCCGGCGCAGGCGACGACACCGACCCGAAACTCTGGCAGGACGCGATCGCGCTGTTCGAGCAGCTGCGCGAGCTGGATCCGGCGCAGGCTGCACAGGCTTTGGCCGCGGCCCCCGAAGCGGTGCGCGAGCGCGTGCAGCGCATGCAGCGAGCCGACGCTGGCAGCGGCCCGCTCGACCAGCGCCTGCCCGAACTGCCCGCCCCGGCGCAGCTGGGCCGCTGGCGTATCGGCGCGGTGCTCGGGCGCGGCGGCATGTCCGTGGTGTACCGCGCCCGCTCCGCCACGGCCCCGGTGGACCAGGCCGCCGCGGTGAAGGTGCTGGCGCTGCCGACGCCCGACTCCGGCGGGCTGGCGCGCTTCGAACGCGAGATCGGCATCCTGGCGCGCCTGAGGCACCCGGGCATCGCGCCGCTGTTCGACGCCGGCATCGCGCCGGACGGGCGGCCCTGGTTCGCGATGGGGCTGGTGGAAGGGCAGGCGATCGACGCCTGGTGCGATGCGCACGGCGTCGACCCCGCCGGCCGGGTGGCGCGCGTCGCCGAGGTCGCCGACGCGGTCGCGCATGCACACCGCCAGCTGGTCGTGCACCGCGACATCAAGCCCGGCAACGTGATGGTCGACGGCGAGGGCCGGGTGGTGCTGCTCGATTTCGGCATTTCGCGGGTGCTCGAGGAGGGCGCGGCCGAACTGACCCAGGGCGGCAGCTACCCGCTGACGCCGCGCTACGCCGCGCCCGAGCAGCGCGAAGGCGGGGCGATCTCGACGGCCACCGACGTCTATGGCCTGGGCGCGCTGCTGCATGCGCTGCTGTTCCACGCGCCGCCGGTGCTGCCGGAAGGCGGCGGCGAAGTGGAGCTGCCTGCCGCGCCGCCGCTGCCGGCGGACCTGCGCCACGTGCTGGCCAGGGCGCTGGCGCGCACGCCGGGCGAGCGTTACGCCGGCGCCGCCGAATTCGCGGCCGATCTGCGCGCCTGGCTGCAGGGCCGCCCGGTGCAGGCACGCCAGGGCGGGGCGGCCTATCAATTGCGCCGCTGGGTGGCCCGCAACCCGCTGCCGGCCACGCTGTCGGCGGCGTTGGTGCTCAGCCTGCTCGCGGGCAGCGGCGTGAGCCTGTGGCAGGCGCGCGAAGCGCGGGCGCAGGCCGACGCCGCGCTCTCGGCACGAGCCGCCTCGGAACACTCGCGCCAGGCCGCCGAGCGCGAGCGCGATCGCGCCGAGGCACTGAACCGTTTCGTGCTTGGCCTGTTCACCTCGCAGCTGCCCAACCGTCCGCGCGACGAACTGCCCAGCACCGCCGAACTGCTGGACGCCGGCGTGCAGCGCGCCCGCGACCCGGCCTCGGGCGAACCGGCGCTGCGCGCGCAGATGCTCTCGGCCATTGCCAACGTGTACCAGGCACGTGGCCGTCCCGCGCCTGCGCAAGAACTCATCGCCGAGGCGATCGCGCTGGCGCGCCAGGACCAGGCCCTGGCCCCGGGCATCCTGGTGCAGGCGCTGCGCCGCCAGGCGGCCTTCGCCATGGGCCGCGGCGACTTCGCGCTGGCCGACGCCGCACTGGCCGAGGCGGAGCCCGTGCAGGTGGCGCTGGAAGGCGGTGCGCCGCCCAGCGCCGAATTGCTGGCGCTGCGGCGCACGCGCGCCATGGCGCTGGCCTCGCGGCATGACTATGCGGGCGCGCTGTCGCTGTTCGAAGCCATCGCCGCCGAAGCCGAGGCCCGCGACGACCTGCCCGAAGGCGTGGCCGAACGCGCCGGCTCGGACCTGGCCGTGGTCTACAGCAGCGTCGGCCGCTACGCCGACGCGCTGCCGCACTCCGACGCCGCGCTGGCGCGGGCACGTGCCTCGGGCAGGCGCGACGTCGCCCTGGGCACCGCGCTGTCGAACAACGGCCGCCTGCGCATGTTCCTGGGCGACTTCGACACGGCGCGCCAGCGCCTGGACGAGGCCTTGGCCCTGTACGACGAACTGTTCGATGCGCCCACCGCCCACCGCGCCGCGGCGCGCTACAACCTGGGCCGCCTGCTCGCGCACCAGGGCGAGTTCGACGCGGCGCTCGCCGCCATGGACGCGGCCAGCCGGGAATGGGCCCTCGCCGACGGCCACGACCCGGCCACCGACACCTTCACCCCGCTCAACCGGCTCGAAGTGCTGGTGCTGGCCGGGCGCTGGGAGGAAGCCGCGGCCGCCGGGGCGCTGGGCCGCCGCCGGCTGCTGGCGGAAGAACAGGCCGAGGCCTACGTGGATTCGCTGCTGCAGGCCGAAGCCCACCTCGCGATCGCACTCTGCCGGACCGGCCGCGCGGCCGAAGGCGTGGCCATGGCAAGAGCGGCCCNNCTGGCCCGACCGCAGCCGCCACGGCCTGTCCGCGGAAGCCGCCGCCGAATGCGCGCTGGCGTCCGGCGACCTCGACGCCGCCCGCACCGCCCTGGCCGAGGCCCGCGCGGAGCAGGCCCACGTGCCGCCGGGCGAAGCGCGGGTGCTGGCCCGCCGCGAAGACCTGGCCGCCCGCCTGGCCGCCGCCGCCCCGGGCGGCTGAGCGGCCACCCGCTGGCACGACCTGGCCAGCGGCTGCGTATACAGGAGTGAGGCCCGCGTCGGCGGGCAGCACCGAGAGGACGCCATGTTCCGCAAGAGTGTTGGTCTGTTGCTGGCCGTCGTGGCCATGGGCGCGCTGCCGGCCGGCGCGCAGGATTTCGGCAAGTCGCTCAAGCGCACGGCCCAGCGTGCCGCCGAAAGCGAGGTGGAGCGCGCGGTGGACCGCGAGGTTCGCCGCGCCACCCGCTGCGCGCTCGGCGACGAGCGCTGCGTTGCCGAGGCCCGGCGCCGCGGCGAAGACGTGGAATACGTCGATGCCCGCGGCCNNCGCCCACCGAAGCCCGCGGCCAGGCCGCCGCCGGCGCGGCCTTCCGCGTGCTGCCCTACGCCGGCTCCCGCGTGCGCGATGAAAACGTGCTGGCTTTCGACGCCTATCGTTTCGTCGTGGGCCGCGAAGCCAACGGCGACCTGCGCAGCCGCGAGCTCGAGGGCCGCGTCACCCGGACGCTGTACGACAACCCGTCCGGGCGCTCGACCCTGGAGATCGCGCGCAACTACGAGCAGGCGCTGCGCGGCCAGGGCCTGCGCGTCGTGCACCAGTGCGCGGGGCGCGACGCCTGCGGCGGCACCGGCAACCGCGAGTCCAACTGGAACAACGTCGCCGGCATGAACATCGGCGTGGGCGGCGATTTCCGCTACCTCGCGGCCGAAGGCCTGGTCGGCGCCAGCGCGGTGAGCGTGGCGGTGATGGTGAACAAGCAGCGCAGCTGGGTGTACGTGGTCGAAAGCGAGGCCATGCAGACCGGCCAAGCGGGCGTGAGCGCCGACGAGCTGGCGGCGGGCCTCGCCGCCGACGGCGCCGTGCGCCTGGACGGCATCTACTTCGACACCGGAAAAGCGACGCTGCGGCCGGAATCCTCCGACGCGCTGGCCCAGGTGGCGGAGCTGATGCGCCGCGACGCCACGCTGGTGCTCGAAATCGTCGGGCACACCGACGATGTCGGCGACGCGGCGGCGAACCTGCGCCTGAGCGAAGAGCGCGCGCTCGCGGTGCGTTCCGCGCTGGTGTTGGAGCACCGCGTGCCCGACCGCCGCCTGCGCTCGNNCGCGCGGCGCCGGCGAAACCGAGCCGGTGGCGCCCAATGGCAGCGAAGCCGGGCGCGCGCTGAACCGGCGCGTCGAGCTGGTGAAACCGTGAACCGGCGCGGCGCCGCCTTCGGCCTGTTTGCCGCCGTGGTGGTGGCCGGTGCGGCGCTGGCCGCCACGGGCGTGCTGCCCAATCCCTTCGATCCGCCGCCGCCCGAGGTGGTGGAGTCGGGCAGCGACGCGGCCCGCGACCTCGTCGGCGAGACCTTCGTGCCGCTGCCGCCGATGCACGACCCGTTCGAACTGCCTTCGATCCCGGTGGTGGAGAGCGGCACCGACGAAGCCTGGATCTCGCACGGCGAGGAAATCATCAACGTCGCCGAACAGGAGCGGCTGGCCGAGCGTCGACGCCGGGTGGAGGAAACCTTCCGAGCCAACAGTCCGTTCCCGCCCAACCCCGAATCCGAGCTGGGCGTGCATCGTTTCGACCTGCGGCTGCTGCAGCTGGTGGACTCGTCGCGTGGCCTGGACCGCATCACGTACTTCGCCAACACCGCCGACGGCAGCCTGCTGTTCCCCGACTGGGCGCTCGACGGCCTGCTGCCGCCGGGCACCTTCGGCGACAGCGAGCTTCACTTCGTGCTGCGCCAGGCCGACGGCGACGTGCTGGCCTGCGGCGAGCACCCCGACCTCGGCAATGCCTGCCTGATGCTGGGCGAGAACCTCGGCCCCGGCTTCGGCTGGCTGCGCGACATGACCCAGCACCGCCGCTTCCTCGACACCCTCCCGCGCGTGCCGCAGACCCTGGGCGAGGGCCCGGGCGGCAACGTGCAGGGCATCCGCGGCAAGGGCGAGGACATCTTCCTGCAGATGTGGGTTGGCCGGAACCCGAGCACGATCGCGACGCAGGTTCCCTTCCTTGGCGCGGGCGTGGGCGTGATGAAGGACTTCCGCATCCGCGCCAACCGCACCGTGCACCGCACGCGCTGGGAGGGCGGCGACCTCGACGGCGGCGACCTCGTGATCGACCTCATCGAAATGGAAACCGCGCGGATGGAGCGCGACACCTCGATGTACCGCATCGTCACCGCCTTCACCGCCGACGGCCTGGCCGAGGCGATGGCGATTGGCGCGCAGACGCCCGATTTCGTCGCGCAGGCCACCGCGATCCGGGAGGCGCTGGACGCCTGCCCCACCGGCCGCGCCGGCAGCGACTGCCGCAAGTTCCACCGCCAGCGCATGAAGGACCTCGACCAGCGCATGCGCGACCAGGCCCTCGACTTCGGCCGCCGCCACGGCCTGCCCGTCGGCGACTGAAAGAACGGGGTCAGGCTAGCCGCACGCCGCGGGCAGGCCGAAGAACGCCGCCGCGGTCGCCGTGGTCGCGGCCGCGGTGGCCTCCACGGTTTCGCCGCGGTCGCGGGCCAGCTCTTCGACGATATGGGCCAGGAACATCGGCTCGTTGCGCCGGTGGCTGGGCATGGGCCGCACGGTGCGCGGCAGCAGGTAGGGCGCGTCGGTTTCCACCATCAGCCGGCGGGCGGGGATGTCTTTCACGAATTCGCGCAGGTGCCGGCCGCGGCGTTCGTCGCACAGCCAGCCGGTGATGCCGACGTGCCAGTCCTGGTCGAGGTAGTCGAAGCACTCGGCGCGCGTGCCGGTGAAGCAGTGCACCACCACCGGGCCGAGCCTGCCTTCGAACTCCTTCATGATGCCCATGAAGTCGCCATGCGCGTCGCGCTGGTGCAGGAACAGCGGCAGCTTCGTTTCCGCCGCCAGTTCCAGCTGGCGCTCGAAGGCGCTGCGCTGGGCCGGGCGCGGGGAGAAATCGCGGTGGTAGTCCAGGCCGCATTCGCCGGCCGCCACCACTTCCGGTTCTGCCTGCAGCGCGCGCAGCTCGGCGATGCCTTCCGCCGTGCATTCCACCGCGTGGTGCGGGTGGATGCCGGCGGTGGCCCAGAGCAGGCCGGGATGGGCCCGGGCCAGTTCCAGCGCGCGCACCGAGCCGGCGCGGCTGGCGCCGGTCACCACCAGTCGGTTCACGCCGGCGGCGCGGGCGCGCGCCAGCACGGCGTCGAGGTCGTGGTCGAAGCTTTCGTGGCCCAGGTTGGCGCCGATGTCGATCAGGTCCATGCCGATTCCTGCGGGTGAAGCGGTGATTTTACCGGCCCCGCGTCAACCGCGCCGTCGCGGCGGCGTTATGGCGGGNNTGCTGCTTGCCGCCCTGCTGGCCCTGGCTGCCGGCGTCCCGGCCCGCCCACTGCACGACTTCGGCAACGCCGACGCGGCCACCGACGCGCTGGTCGCCGGTTACGCCCTGCCGGGCGCCTCGCTGCGCCTGGCCACCGGCGCCGGCGAAGTGCATCGCCGCCACGTGGGTGCCTACGATGAAACCACGCGCGTGCCCATCGCCTCGGCCAGCAAATGGCTGTCGGCGCTCACGCTGGCGCGCCTGGTCGAAGCCGGCGAACTGCGCTGGGACAGCACGGTGGGCGAGTACTTCCCGGAGGCCCCGGCCCCGGTGCGCGGCATCACCGTGGACCAGCTTTTCTCCCACACCAGCGGCATCGCCACCGAAGAAGCCAGCTGCCTGTCGGCCCGCGGCGTCACGCTGCAGGAGTGCGCGCTGGAAATCCTGGCTGCGCCGCTGGCCTGGGCGCCGGGCAGCGTGTTCGCCTATGGCGGCAACTCCATGCAGGTGGCGGGCGCCATGGCCGAACGCGCCACCGGCCGCAGCTGGGACACGATCTTCCAGGCCGAAATGGTGGCGCCGCTGGGCCTCACCGGCACCGACTGGACCGCCGCCGCCCTGCGCGACGGCTACGTGCCCAACGCCAACCCGCGCATTGCCGGCGGCGCGCGCTCCACCCTGGCCGACTATTCGCGCGTGGTGGACATGGTGCTGGCGGGCGGCGACGTGGACGGCGAAACCTTCCTCACGCCGCAGACCCTGGCGGTGATGGCGCGCGACCGCACCCTCGGCCTGCCCATCGCCGACAGCCCCGAATCGCGCACCGACCAGGGCTACGGCCTGGGCCAGTGGGTCGAGGCGCGCGACGTGCACGGTGCCACCACCCGCGTTTCCAGCCCCGGCGCCTTCGGCTTCACGCCCTGGGTGGACTGGCGCCAGGGCAGCAACGGCGTGCTGCTGGTGCGGGGCAATGGCAGCGAGATGCGCAACGACATCAACGCCCTGCAGCAAGACTGCCTGGATGCGATCGAGCCGCCGCGCGAACTGCAGCAGACCGCCTCGCCGGCATCGCCTTCGACGCACACTGCGCCCGCGCGGCTCGACGCCACCCGCCGCGCTCACTAGCCTATGGCGGTGACGACCGCCGCCCGCCCCGATTTCCCCATCGCCGAACTGCTGCCGGGCCTGCTGGAAAGCCTGGCAGTGCACCCGCGCCTGGTGCTCGAGGCGCCGCCCGGCGCGGGCAAGACCACCCAGGTGCCGCTGGCCCTGCTAGATGCGCCCTGGCGCGGCGACGGCCGCATCCTGATGCTCGAACCCCGCCGCGTGGCCGCGCGCGCCGCCGCCGGTTTCATGGCGAAGCAGCGGGGCGAACAGCCCGGCGACACCGTCGGCTACCGCATCCGCTTCGAAGCCAAGGTCGGCCCGCGCACCCGCATCGAGGTGGTGACCGAGGGCATCCTCACCCGCATGATCCAGGACGACCCCACGCTCGAAGGCGTGGCGGCCATCGTCTTCGACGAATTCCACGAACGCCACCTGGCCGGCGACCTGGGCCTGGCGCTGGCGCTGGACGTGCAGTCGCAGCTGCGCGACGACCTGCGCCTGGTGGTGATGTCGGCGACGCTTGACGGCGAAAAGCTGGCGCGTTTCCTCGACGCACCGCGGCTCACCAGCGCCGGCCGCAGCTATCCCGTCACCGTGGCGCACTTTCCCGCGCGCCGCGACGAACCCGCCACCGCCCAGCTGCGCCGCTGCATCGCCGAGGCGCTGGAAAAACATCCCGGCGACCTGCTGGTGTTCCTGCCCGGCCAGCGCGAAATCGCCGATGCCCAGGCTGCGCTGGCCGNNTCCCGTCGAAGCCCAGTCCGCCGCGCTCGCGCCCGACCCGCAGGGACGCCGCCGCATCGTGCTGGCCACCAACGTCGCCGAAAGTTCGGTCACGCTGCCCGGCGTGCGCGTGGTCATCGACGCCGGCCTGGCGCGGGAACCGCGCTACGACCCCAACTCCGGTTTCTCGCGGCTCGAAACCGTGGCCATTTCCCAGGCCTCGGCCGACCAGCGCGCCGGCCGCGCCGGCCGCGTCGCCGAAGGCTGGGCCTACCGCCTGTGGCCGCAGTCGCAGCGGCTCGAACCCATGCGCACGCCCGAGATCGCCCAGGTCGAACTGGCCGGCCTGGCGCTGGAGCTGGCGGCCTGGGGCGAAGCCTCGCTGCGCTTCGTCGATGCCCCGCCGTCCGGCGCGCTCGGCGCCGCGCGCGAACTGCTGCAGCGCCTCGACGCGCTCGACGCCGACGCCCGCATCACCGCCTTCGGCCGCGAACTGCTGGCCCTGGGCACGCACCCGCGCCTGGCCGCCATGCTCAAGGCCCCGCGTGATCCGCGCGAAACCGCGCTGGCCTGCGACCTGGCCGCGCTGGTGGAAGCGCGCGACCCGCTGCGCGAACGCCGCGACGATATCGCCAGCCGCTGGCAGGCGCTCGCGGCCTTCAGGCAGGGCCGCGCACCCGCCAACGCCAACCGCGGCGCGCTCGCCGCCATCGATGCCGCCGCCAAGCAGTGGCGCCGTCGCCTGCGCTGCGACGCCTTACCGCCCGCCGACGCCCCCGCGCACCTGCTCGGCGACGTGCTGGTGCACGCCTTCCCCGACCGCATCGCCCGCCAGCACCCGGCCGACCCGCGCCGCTACCTGCTGGCCAACGGCCGCATGGCGCGCCTGTTCGACGACAGCGCGCTGTTCGGCGAGCCCTGGCTGGTGGCCAGCGAACTTCGCTTCGAAGCGCGCGACTCGCTTATCCAGCGCGGCGCCCCGGTGGACGAATCACGCCTGCAGCGCGATTTCCCCGCGCGCTTCTTCGAAGGCGACGTGGTGCGCTGGGACCCCGAGGCCCGTGCACTGGTCAGCCGCCGCGAACGCCGCTTCGACAAGATCACGCTCGAATCCAAACCCGCCGGCCGGCCCGACCCGGCGCTGGCCGCGCAGGCGCTCACCGACGCCGTGGGCGAACTCGGCCTCGACGCGCTGCCCTGGACCGACGGCCTGCGCCAGTGGCGCGAACGCGTGCGCTGCCTGCGCGAGTGGATGCCCGAGCTCGGCCTGCCCGATGTTTCCGACGAAGCCCTGCTGGCCAGCCGCGAGCAGTGGCTCAAGCCCGCCTTCCGCGGCAAGGCGCGGCTCGACGCGCTGGGCGAGGATGAACTGGGCGAAGCCCTGAAATCCGGCCTCGACTGGTCGCTGCGGCAGAAGCTCGACACGCTCGCCCCGCGCCGCATCATCGTGCCCTCGGGCATGGAGCGCGGCATCGAATACGCGCACGGCGCCGCGCCGGTGCTGGCGGTGAAGCTGCAGGAGCTGTTCGGCCTGGCCGACACCCCGCGCATCGCCGACGGCCGCGTGCCGCTGTTGCTGCACCTGCTCTCGCCGGGTGGCAAGCCGCTGCAGGTCACCCAGGACCTGCGCAGCTTCTGGGCCAACACCTACCCGGAAGTGAAGAAGGAGATGAAGGGCCGCTACCCGCGCCATCCCTGGCCCGACGATCCCTGGACCGCCACTGCCACCCATCGCGCGAAACCCCGCGGCACCTGAGCGCACGGCCGTTCCCCGGCGCGCCCGGCGTTGGCATGATGGTCGCGGGGCAGGGCCCGGGGAGCGGCGCATGTCGGAAGTGACGGTATTGCTGCGCGAATGGCGGGGCGGCGACGCCCGCGCCATGGACCAGCTGCTGCCGCTGGTTTACGACACGCTGCGGCACATGGCCTCGGCGCGCATGCGCCAGGGCGCGCCTTCGGCCACCCTGCAGCCCACCGCGGTGGTGAACGAAGCGCTGCTGCGCATGCTCGGACGCGACGCCGACTGGAACGACCGCGCGCACTTCCTGGCCATCGCCGCGCTGAAGATGCGCGCCGTGCTGGTGGACCACGCCCGCGCCCGCGCCGCGGAAAAACGCGGCGGCGCGCCCACCTTCGTCACGCTCTCGCAGGCCGACGCGCAGGCCGGCGACGATGCCGGCGTCGAGGTACTCGGACTGCACCTCGCGCTCGAACAGCTGGCCGACGCCGAACCGCGCGCCGCCCGCGCGGTGGAAATGGCCTACTTCGGCGGCATGGAGCGCGACGAGATCGCCGCCGTGCTGGGCGTCTCGGTGCCCACCGTCGACCGCGACCTGCGTTTCGCCAAGGCATGGCTCAACAAGGCCCTGGCGTGAATTCCCTGCAGGCGGCGCGCCGCCTGTTCGAGGCCGTGTGCGACCTGCCGGCGGAGCAGCAGGCGCCCGCGCTGCACGGCCTCACCGACGACCCGGCGCTGCGCCGCGAAGTGGAGGCCCTGCTCGCTGCCCAGACCGACGCCCTCGGCCGCGCCCTGCGCCCGCTGGGCGAACTGATGGCCAGCCTGCCGGAAACCGAACTCGCCGAAGGCGAAGCCCTGGGCCAGTGGCGCCTGGTGCAGCGCCTGGCCAGCGGCGGCATGGGCACGGTATTCGTGGCCGAACGCGCCGACGGCCTGTACCGCCAGCGCGTGGCGGTGAAACTGCTGCGCGGCCGCCCCGACCCCGCCGTGGCCGAACGCCTGGCCGCCGAACGGCAGATCCTGGCCAGCCTGCAGCACCCCGGCATCGCCCGGCTCTACGACGGTGGCACCACGCCGGCGGGCCAGCCCTACCTGGTGATGGAATTCGTCGCCGGCCTGCCGCTCGACCGCTACCTGGCCGAACACCGGCCCGGGCTCGAGGAGCGCATCGTGCTGTTCCTGCGCATCTGCCGCGCGGTGGCGCATGCGCATCGCCAGCTGGTGGTGCACTGCGACCTCAAGCCCGGCAACGTGCTGGTGCGCGAAGGCGGGCACCCGTCGCTGCTGGATTTCGGCATCGCCCGCGCCAGCGCCGCCGAGGGCGACGACGGCCTGCGCTACTGCACGCCGGCCTACGCCGCGCCCGAGCAGCTGCGCGGCGAACGCGTGGGCGTGGCGGCGGACGTGTTCGGCCTGGGCGTGATGCTCGGCGAACTGCTGTCGGACGCACCGCTGGGCCGCGGCCCGGCCGACGTGGACACGCCCTTGCCGCGGCCTTCCGAACGGGCCGGCGCCGTGCCCTGGGCGCGCCGCCTGCGCGGTGACCTCGACGCCATCGCCGCCCGCGCCACCGCGCTCGAGCCGGCCGCGCGCTACCCCACCGTCGACGCGCTGGTGGACGACCTCGAGCGCTGGCAGCGCCACGAACCCGTGGCCGCACGCGACGGCGGCGCCGCTTACCGCAGCGGGCGCTGGCTGCGCCGGCACTGGCGCGGCAGCCTGGTCGCGACGGCCGTGTTCGCGGCGGCGGTGGTGTTCACCTGGCGCCTGGCCGAAGAGCGCGACCGCGCCGAACGCGCCGCCGCCACCGCGCGCCAGGTGAGCGACCTGCTGGTCGGCGCCTTCGACGCCGCCGACCCGCGCCGCACCGCCGGCAGCCGCGAGATGTCGGCGCGCGAAGTGCTCGACGCCAGCGCGCGCCGCATCGACGACGAACTCTCCGCCAGCCCGGCCATCGCCGCCGAGCTGCAGCTGGTGCTTGGCCGCGCCTACCGCAGCCTGGGCCAGCCGAAGCAATCGGAGGCCCTGCTGCGCGACGCCGCCGAAGCCTTCGCTTCGCCCGCGCTGGACCAGCCCGCGCAGGCCGCGAACGCCTGGAGCCAGCTGGCCACCCTGCTGGCCAACGACCGCCGCGGCGACGAAGCGGTGGCCGCCGCGAACGAGGCGCGCCGCCTGCGCGGCCCGGCGCCCACGCCGGCGGAAGAAGCCGACACGCTCAATTCGCTGGGCATCGCCCTGACCGCGAAAGGCGACCTGCCCGCCGCGGAGGCCGCGCTGCAGGGCGCGCTGGCGCTGCGCCGCGCCGAAGGGGCCGGCGGCGTGGCCTCGGTGGTGGCGTCGCTCAACAACCTCGGCCGCGCCCAGCGCCTGCGCGGCGACGCGGCGGCGTCGGAAGCCAGCCACCGCGAAGCGCTGGCGCTGGCCGGAACGCTGGGCCCGCTGGGCCAGCCNNCCAGCCGATGGCGCAGCTCTCGCTCGACGGCATCGCCCGCGCCCTGTTGCTGGCCGGCCGCCGCGACCAAGCCTGGCCCGTGTTCGAACAAAGCCTTTCGCTGGCCGCCGAACTCTATGGCCCGCACAGCAACGCGGTGGCCGGCGCGCACAACGAACTGGCCAACCTGCTGCACGACCTGGGCCGCTGGGACGCAGCCGGGCGCCACTACCGTGCCTCGCTCGACATCGAGGCCGCGGTGTCGGGCGAAGACAGCCCGCGTTACGCCGTGGTGCTCAACAACCTCGGCGCGCTGGCCGAGGACCGCGGCGACCCGGCCGCGGCGGAAGCGCTGTTCCGCCGCTCGCTGGCGATCCGCGAAGCCGCGCTGCCGGCGGCGGACACCTCGGTGGTGCGCAGCCGCCTGAACCTGGTTCGCCTGCTGCTGCGCTCGGGCCAGCTGGACGAGGCCGGCGCGCTGCTGGCCGCGCAGGACGCCAGCGGCGTGGCGCAGGGCAATGAAGCGCTGCGCGCGCGGCTGCTGTCCGCCGAGCTGCGGTTCCGGCGCGGCGCGCTGGCCGAGGCGGAGGCGCTGCTCGACGGCGTCGCGCTCGATGACACCCCGGCGCAGCGTCCGCTGCACATCGTGCGCGAGTTGCTGCGCGCCGACCTTGCCGCCGCCCGCGGCGACGCCACCGCCGCCCGCGCCGGCCGCGAGCGCGCGCTGGCGGCGCAAGCCGCCCTGACCGGCCCGGACAGTCCCGCCGCCCGCCGTATCCAGGCCATGCTGGCGCCCGCGCCGGAACCTGCGCCGGCCCCGTGATAGGCGGCGCCACCTTCTGACGGTTGTCCTGTTGAGTGCCCGGTGGCGGGCATGCCAGGAGCCAGCCCATGAACCCGAATCGCGTCTTCCCGCCCGCCCTTGCGCTGCTCGGCCTCGCCGCGCTGGCCTTCCTGCCCGCCACCGCCAGCGCGCAGGTCCACTGCCTGGGCAGCGCCGGCGAGGCCACCGGTGCCTATCACACCGTCGCCTGCGGCAACCTCTCGCTGGCGGCCTTGCCCGGCGCCGTGGCGCTCGGGTCGTTTGCCGAAGCCAAGGAGCTCAATTCGATCGCCGTGGGTTACAGCGCCCGGGCGTGGGGCCGTGCCGCGGTCGCCATCGGCGGCAACTCCGAGGCCATGGCCTACGGCAGCGTCGCGCTGGGCGAGAACACGGAAGCCACCGGCTGGGGTGCCATGGCCCTGGGTTCGGATGCGGCGGCCTGGGGTGACGAGGGAATCGCCCTCGGCGCCAGGGCCTCGGCGTCGGCGTCCTTCTCCGTGGCGATCGGATCGGGGGCCATCAGCAACCGCGAGTGGACGGTGTCCTTTGGCAAGCCCGGCCAGGAGCGCCAGCTCGTCAACGTCGCGGCCGGCACGCAGGGCACCGACGCGGTGAACCTCAACCAGCTCAATGCCGTGGCCGCCACGGTCGATGCCGCGCACACCGCGGCCAGCGCCGCGAACACCACCGCCAACAACGCCCAGGCCACGGCCGACAGCGCGCTTTCCGCCGCGAGCAATGCGCAATCCACGGCGGACACGGCACTCTCGGCCGCCAGCAGCGCCCAGTCCACGGCCGACAGCGCGATGTCGGCGGCGAACAATGCGCAGTCCACGGCCGATGCGGCCCTGGCCGCGGCCACCGGCAACGGCGTCGCCGCGGCCAACGCGCAAGCGACCGCGGACACTGCCCTGTCTGCCGCCAACAACGCGCAGTCCACGGCCGACACCGCGCTGTCCGCGGCGAGCAACGCCCAGGCCACCGCCGACACCGCCCTGGGCGTGGCCAACACCGCGCTCGCCGCCGTCGGCGATGCCGTTGGCGTGGCGAACGACTACACCGACCAGCAGGTGGCGGCGGGCGTGGAGCAAGCGAACGACTACACCGACACCCGCGTGGCCGCCGGCGTCACCCAGGCCAATGCCTACGCCGAAGGCCGCGCCGCGGCCGCGCTCAGCGCCGCGCAGTCGTATGCCGACGCGGGCGACGCGGCCACCCTGGCCCGCGCCAATGGCTACACCGACGGCCGCTTCCAGGCCATCGAACTGGCCTTCGACCAGCTGCAGGCGGACCTCTGGGACCGTTTCGACCGCACCGACAAGCGCATCTCCCGCACCGGCGCCATGAACAGCGCCATGGCGAACATGAGCGCGTCGGCGGCGGCCATCCAGCGCAGCAACCGCATCGCGGTGGGCGTGGGCTACCAGGATGGCTACGAGGCGCTGGCGATCGGCTTCCAGCGCGCGCTCAGCGACAACGTCACGGTGACCTTCGGCGCCTCGCTCAGCGGCAACGAGCGCAGCGTGGGCGGCGGCGTGGGCGTGGGCTGGTGAGGCGCGCGCGATAGGCGGCGACAACTTCCCACGGTTGCAGGAATGAGTGCCCGGTGGCGGGCACCGCCAGGAGAACTTCCATGAACCCGATCCGACACCTACCCGCCGCGTCCGTGCTGCTGGCGTTTGCCATGGGCTGCACCCTGCCTGGCGAGGCCCGGGCGCAGGCAACCTGCCTGGGGCCGGCGACCCAGGATGCGCTGTACGACGACACCGTGGCCTGCGGCGCGCAGTCGGAGGCCACGGAATCAGGGGCGGTCGCCGTGGGCAGCTTCGCGTTCGCCAGGGGTCCCTATTCCACGGCGATTGGCTTTGGCGCGGACGCCTGGACCCGCGGTTCCGTCGCGGTCGGCACGTCGGCCCAGGTCCATGGCATCTTCGGCGTGGCCGTGGGCAGGGCCTCCTGGTCCAACGCCGAAATGGCCGTCGCCATGGGATACGAGGCCAGGGCGTTCGGCAGCTACAGCCTCGCCCTCGGCGCGAATGCCGTGGCGACGGCGGACAATGCGGTGGCCCTGGGTTCGCACTCCCAGGGGAACCGGTCCTGGACCGTTTCGATCGGCCGGCTCGGTGCCGAGCGCCAGCTGGTGAACCTGGCGGCGGGTACCGAGGGCACCGATGCGGTGAACCTCAACCAGCTCAATGCCGTCGCTGCCACGGCCAGCGCCGCCGCGGCCGCAGCGCAGGACACCGCGGACCAGGCGCTCGGCTCGGCCCAGGCGGCCAACACCGCGGCCAGCAACGCCCAGTCCACGGCGGACACCGCCCTTTCGGCGGCGAACAACGCGCAGTCCACGGCCGACGCGGCGCTGGCGGCCGCCAGCGGCAACGGGGCCGCCGCCGCCAACGCGCAGGCGACCGCCGATACGGCCCTGGCCGCCGCCGCGAACGCCCAGTCCACGGCCGACACGGCGCTCGGCGTCGCCAACAGCGCGCAGTCCACGGCCGAAGCCGCGCTGGCCGCCGCGGGCAACGCCGTGGGCGTGGCGAACGACTACACCGACCAGCAGGTCGCCGCCGGCGTGACGCAGGCGAACGACTACACCGACACCCGCGTGGCGGCGGGCGTGACGCAGGCCAATGCCTACGCCGAAGGCCGCGCCGCGGCCGCGCTCAGCGCCGCGCAGTCGTATGCGGATGCCGGCGACGCGGCCACCTTGGCGAGCGCGAACCGCTATACCGACCAGCGGCTGGGCGCCATCACCCAGGCCTTCGACCAGCTGCAGCTGGAGGTGTGGGATCGCTTCGACCAGACCGACAAGCGCATCTCCCGCACCGGCGCCATGAACAGCGCCATGGCGCAGATGAGCGCCGCGGCGGCCGCCATCGAGCGCAGCAACCGCATCGCCGTGGGCGTGGGCTACCAGGACGGCTACGAGGCGCTGGCGGTCGGTTTCCAGCGCGCCGTGCGGGACAACGTGACGGTGACCTTCGGCGCCTCGATCAGCGGCGGCGAGCGCAGCGTCAGCAGCGGCCTGGGCGTGGGCTGGTGAGGGGCGGGGGCGCGCCGCGCGGCCTGGTTTGGAGTTAGGCTGTAGCGGCAAGCCCCGACGTTCCACCATTCCCTTTGCGGAGACCTGTCATGAGCAAGACGAGCAAGATCGTTTCGACCGCCATGGCCAAGATCGGCGACACCGGCGCCGCGGCCAAGAAGGCCTGGGACAAGGCCGACCTGGCGAAGAAGGCCGGGGCCCTGGTCAGCGCCGGCGCCGGCGTGGCGGCGGTGAAGAAGGGCAGCGCGGCCGCGGTGAAGGCCGTGAAGAAGCACCCGGTCGGCACCGCCGTGGCCGCCGCCGCCGTCGCGGCCGTGGGCGCCGCGGTGTACGCGGTGAACAAGCGCAAGAAGGCCGCCGCTAAGGCCCCGGCCAAGAAGTCCACCCAGGTCGCGGCGAAGAAAGCCGCTGCGCCCGCCAAGAAGGCGGCGGCCAAGAAGGCTCCCGCCAAGAAGGCGCCGGCGAAGAAGGTCGCTGCTGCGAAGAAGCCGGCCGCCAGGAAGGCCCCGGCCAAAAAAGCCACCAAATAACCCGCCCAAGAAAATGGGGTCAGAGAACATNNTGTTCTCTGACCCCATTTTCGTTGGGGACGTCAGCGGGGCTGGGCGGCGATCCAGGCGTCCATGCGCTGCTCGAGCACGCCCAGGGGCAGGGCGCCTTCGGCCAGCAGCGCGTCGTGGAAGGCGCGCACGTCGAAGCGGTCGCCCAGCCTGGCTTCGGCGCGGGCGCGCAGTTCGCTGAGTTTCATCTGGCCGATCTTGTAGGCCAGGGCCTGGCCCGGGGTGGTGATGTAGCGGTCCACCTCGTTGGCGATGTCGAGCTCGGCCTTGGGCGCGTTGGCGGCGAAGAAGTCGATCGCCTGCTGCCGGCTCCAGCCCTTGCTGTGCAGGCCGGTGTCCACCACCAGGCGCACCGCGCGCCACATGTCGTAGGCCAGCTGGCCCATGCGGTCGTAGGGGTCGTCGTACAGGCCCATGTCGTAACCCAGGCGCTCGGCGTACAGGCCCCAGCCTTCGGCGAAGGCGGTTTCACCGCCGAAGCGGCGGAACTTCGGCAGCTCGCCCAGCTCCTGCTGCAGCGCCAGCTGGAAGTGGTGGCCCGGGATGGCCTCGTGCAGGTACAGGCTTTCGCTGTCCCAGCGCTTGCGGGTGGGCAGGTCGTAGGTGTTGACGTAGAAGATGCCCGGGCGCGTGCCGTCTTCGCTGGGGCGCATGTAGCTGCCGCCGGCGGCCGACTGCGCGCGGAAGGCTTCCACCGGGCGGATCTCGAACGGCGCCTTGGGCGTGAGCGAGAACAGCTCGGGGATGCGCTGGTTGATCTTCGCTTCCAGGGCGCGGTAGGCGACCAGCAGCTCTTCCTCGCTGCCGAATTCGAACTGCTTGTCCTTGGTGACGAACTCGAAGAACTGCGCGCGCGTGCCGGTGAAGCCCACCTGCTTCATCACCGCGTCCATCTCGCCGTGGATGCGCGCCACCTCGGCCAGGCCGATGTCGTGGATCTGCGCCGGGCTCATGTCGGTGGTGGTGGACTGGCGCACGCGGTAGGCGTACCAGGCCTCGCCGTCGGGCAGGGCCGACAGCGAAACGGTGTCGCGCGCGGCCGGCAGGTATTCGTCGTTCACGAAGCGGCGCAGTTCGCGGTAGGCCGGCATCAGCTGGGTGGCGATCAGTTCGCGATAGGCGGCGGCAAGGCGGGTCTTGTCGGCCTCGCTGAAGTCCGCCGGGAACTCGGCCACCGGGCGCCAGAACAGGGTGTCTTCGGGCTTGTCCTTGATGAGCGCGTCGATCTGCGGGATCACCTTGGCCATCAGCACCTTCGGCTGCACGACGCCGTTGGCCATGCCGGTGCGCATGTTGGCCTGCATGCTGCGCATCAGCGCCGGGAACTGGCCGGCGCGCTTGAGCCAGTTGTCGTAGTCCTGCACGGTCTTGAACGGCTGCGCGCTCGAACCCGAGCCCAGCTGCGCGAACAGGCCGGTGACGTTGTAGAACTGGTTCAGCGGCTGCTGCCAGTCGGGGAAACGTTCGCCCTCGATGGCGGCCTCGAGGTCGCGCACGAAGATCTGGTAGCTCAGCAGGTCCTGGCCCTGCAGGCCGTCGCTGCCGATGGCCTGGGCGCGGCCCAGCCATTCGCGGTTGAAGGCGGCTTCCTTCGCGCGGAATTCGGCGGCGAACAGATCCGGCATCTGGTCGTTGTAGCGCGGGTCGCCGACGAAGGTGGCGTTGAGTGGATTCAGCGCCAGCGAGGCTTCCCAGAAGTCGGCGTAGAGCTGCGAGAGCTGCGCGGCGCGTTCGCCCGGCTGCGGGGCGGCGGAGGCGGCAGGCGCGACCGCGGCGGTGTCGGCGGCGGGCGTGGTGGCGCAGGCCGTCAGGGCGAGGGCCAGGGCAAGGGCGAGCGGACGCAGGGTCATGGCGGGCTTCCAGGGACGGAGAAGGCCCATCATGACCGGGCCGGCGGTTGCCGCGCCCCGGTCATTGGTCACGCCCGGCGGGGCCGGCTCAGCCCCGGGCGGCGGCGGCGCGCAGCTGCGCGGCCTGGTCCCGGCCCAGCCAGGCGGTGATGCCGCGCCGCACCAGGTAGAGCAGGGGGATCAGGGCGATGGCGCAGGCCATCTTGTAGGCGTAGTTCATGGTGCCCACCGCCAGGAACAGCGAGGTGGGCCACTGCTGCGGCCCCAGCACGAAGGCGATGTAGAGCACGATGAAGCTGTCCACCAGCTGCGACACCGCGGTGGAGCCGGTGGCGCGCAGCCACACCATTCGTTCGCCGGTGGCGTGGCGGATCCGGTGGAACACGCTGACGTCGATCAGCTGGCCGATGAGGAAGGCCACCAGCGAGCCGCCGATGGTCCACAGGCCCTGGCCGAACACGGCGCCGAACGCGGCCTGGTAGTCGGGCACGCCTTGCTCCGCCGCCACACCCACCCACCACGAAGCCGGCGCCAGGCCGATGGCCACGTAGGCGAACACGAAGCCGTAGATGATCACCGCCACCGCCAGCCAGCTGATGAAACGCACGCCGCGTTTGCCGAAGAATTCGTTGACGACGTCGGTCATCACGAACACGATCGGCCAGAGCAGGGTGCCGGCGGTGAAGTTGAGCGAGCCGCTCTGCCCGAACAGGTTCCATTCGAAGGGACGCAGGCCCAGCGTGTCTTCGAGCGCGAAGATCTTGACCCCGATGAACTCGGCCAGCAGCGCGTTGCTGACGAAAAACACCGCCAGCACCAGGAACAGGCGGTTGGCGCGCTCGGCGCTGCTCACGCGGCCGGCCCGGGGCGCTCGAAGGGGATGGTGTCGGGGCTGACCGCGCCGCCGGAGATGATGAAGGCCATGGCCTCGTCCACGCTCCAGTCGGTGGGCGTCAGGCGCTCCACCGGCACCACTTCCAGGTAACCCGAGGTGGGGTTGGGCGTGGTGGGCACGTACACCGCGGCCAGTTCGCGGCCGGTGCCTTCCTCGCGCATCACGCGGGTGACGAAGCCCACGCACTTCATCTCGCGGTGCGGGAAATCGATGAGCACCACGCGCTGGGTGCCGTCGGGCTTGGTCTGGAGCAGGTCGAGCAGCTTGCGGGCGCTGCCGTACACCGTCTTCGCCAGCGGGATGCGGGCAATGAGCGCCTCGAACCAGGCCAGCATGCGCTGGCCGATGACGCGCCGCGCCAGCGCGCCCACCGCCACGACCACGAACACCGTGGCCACCACGGCGAACGTGGCCTGGGCCCAGGGGTCGTCCATCCAGCCGAGCCATTCCGGGTGGGCGGCGGCCAGGCGGCCCGACAGCGGCGCCACCAGCGGCTGGCTCATGTCGGAGAGCAGCACCAGCACGAACTTGAACACGATCCAGACCAGCCAGATCGGCAGCAGGGTCAGCAGGCCGGTGAGGAAATAGGCACGAAGTCGTCGCATGCCGGGCAGTGTAGGGCAGGCCGCGTCGCGGCGGGGTCAGCGTTTGCCCAGCTCCCCGGCCGGCACGCTGCGCACGAGCCGGAAGCCGATGTCGTCGAAGCCGGTGCCGGCGTCGAAGTCGTTGCTCTGCGTCGGGTTGGCGCGGTTGGGACCGTCGCGCCAGCCCACGCCGGCGGCCAGGCGGCGCTGGCAGCCGCGGGTGCAGTCGCTCACCCATTCGCGGGCGTTGCCGCGGGTGCCGGCCAGGCCGATCGGGCTCAGCGGGCCTTGCGCGGCGTTCACCGTGCCCTCGACGCCGGCGCAGCCGATGCGGCCGTCCTGGCAGGCGTTGCCGCTGCCGCGGTAGTCGGCCAGCGGGCGCCATTCGGCCAGCGTGGGCAGGCGGTAGTCCTTGCCGCTGCGGCGGCTCAGCCACTGCGCGTAGGCCTGGGCGTCGTCGTAGCTCACGCACAGCACCGGGTGGTTGCCGCTCTGGTTGAAGCCCGGGTCGTCCCAGGTGCGCTTCTTGATGCTGATGGGCGTCAGGCGGTTGCGGCAGCGCGCGGCCGGGCGGCCGGTGGCGCTGGCGAAGGCGGCGTATTCGGCGCGGGTGACTTCGTTGCGCATCGCGGCCAGGCCGGCGCGGCTGCCGCGCGGGGTGCGCGCCAGCACCATGGCCACCGCGGTGTCGGCCAGCGGGTCGCCGGCCTTGGGCAGGGCGACGGCCTTCGACCAGGCCGGCTCCAGGCTGGCCGGAGGCACCGCCAGCGCGGTGGCCAGCGCCTTGGTGGCCTCCACGGCGTCGGCGTCGAGCTCGGCCAGGTTGGCTTCCAGCCGCGCCAGCAGCAGCGGCGGCAGCGCGGCGGTGAGCTCGCGCCAGGGCTTGCCTTCCAGGCGGTCCATCTCGGCGGCGAAGGGCGCGGCCTTTTCGTGGTTCTGGCGCGCCTCGTCGTCGTTGCCGGCGCGCACGGCTTCGAGCACGCGCGTGCTGTAGAAGCCGATCACTTCGTCGGACAGGCGGAACAGCGCCGGCTCGCGCGGCGCCAGCTGGCGTGCGCGGCGCAGCGACTNNCTCCATGGCGTTGTCGCCGGGCGGCAGGCTCAGGCGCTGGCGGTCGATCTGGCGGCGGGCGGCGGCCAGTTCGCGGGCGCCGGGGCGGGTGGGGTCGTAGTCAAGCGTAAATACCGTGACTTCGGCCTTGGCCTGGGCGAAGGGCATGGGTCCGGTGGGTGCGGCAGGGGGTT
>DNNT01000127.1 GCA_003497545.1 Arenimonas sp.
CCGGCCATCATGGCGGCGAGCTGCTTGGCGGCGGTGACATAGCGGTTGCCCGGACCGAACAGCTTGTCGCAGCGCGGTACCGACGACGTGCCCACGGCCATGGCGGCGATGGCCTGCGCACCGCCGAGCTTGAACACGCGGGTGATGCCGCACAGGCGCGCGGCCACCAGCACCGCCGGGTCGGCGCTGCCGTCGGCGCGCGGCGGCGTGCACAGCACCACTTCTTCGCAGCCGGCCAGCTCGGCCGGCACGCCCAGCATCAGCGCGGTGGACGGCAGCGGCGCGCTGCCCGCCGGCACGTACAAGCCGACGCGGCGAATGGGCCGCAGCATCCGCCCGCAGCTCACGCCGGGCGCGGTTTCCAGTTCGAAGGGCGCGGCCATGCCAGCGCGGTGCCAGGCCAGCAGGCGGCCGCGCGCTTCCACCATGGCGGCGCGCAGCGCGGGCGTGACGGCCTCTTCGGCGCTGGCGAATTCGTCGGCGCTGACCTCGAACGCGCCGAGCTCGACGCCATCGAAGCGGCGGGTGAGCGCGCGCAGCGCGGAGTCGCCATCCGCGCGCACCTGCTCGAACACGCGGCGCACGGCCGCTTCGATGTCGGCCTGGTCGCCGCCACCCGGGCGCGCCAGGCAGGCGGCGCGGGCCGCGTCGTCCAGGGCATTCCAGTCCACGCGCTTCATGCCAGCATCTGCTCCACCGGAAGCACCAGCAGGCCCGTGGCCCCGGCGCGTTTCATGTCTTCCAGGCGCTGCCAGGTCATGGCGCTGCGGCAAAGGGCCTGCAGGGCCACCTGGTCGCGCTGGCCCTCGATGGCCATCACGGTCGGCGGTTCGGCGTCGGGCAACAGCTCCAGCAGCGCCGGCACCGCGTCGCGCGCGGCCTGGAACAGCACCAGTTTGCTGGCACGCACGCTCAGCACCGCGTCAAGGCGGCGCAGCAGCATGGCGGCGAGCTCGGCGCGGGCGTCGCCGAAGGGCTGCGCGGGCGCCACCAGCACGGCCTGGCTCTCGAACACCACGGCGGTTTCCTTGAGCTGGTTGGCCAGCAGCGTGGCGCCGGTGGAAACGAGGTCGCAGATGGCCTCGGCCTTGCCCAGGCGCGGCGCGATTTCCACCGAACCCGACAGCACCACCGGTTCGGCCGTCACGCCCTGGTTGCGCAGCCAGCGCGCCAGCAGCTGCGGGTAGCTGGTGGCCAGGCGCGTGCCTTCCAGGCGCGCGGGGCCGGGCCAGTCCCAGTCGTTGGGCACCGCCACGGAAAGGCGGCAGCGACCGAAGCCGAGTTCGCGGATGGCGCGGAAGGCTTCCGGCTGGCCGCTGGCTTCGCGCTCCAGCGCCTGTTCTTCGAGCACGTTCTGGCCCACGACGCCCAGGTCGCAGGTGCCCTCGGCGATCAGGCCGGGGATGTCGTCGTCGCGCACCAGCAGCAGGTCGATGGGCAGGGATTCGCCATAGCAGAACAGCCGGTCGCGGCTTTCGCGGAAGCCCAGGCCGGCGCGCGCGAGCAGGTCGCGGGCGGGGTCCGACAGGCGGCCGGATTTCTGGATGGCAATACGCAGGCGGTCGTGCGTCCTCATGACGCCCTCCGGTTCAAGGAAAAGGGGGATTAATGCGAGTCGTCGTTCGCGGCCACGCCCAGGCCGGTGCGTTCCGCGGCGATGCGGTAACCACCGGCGCCCCGTTCGAGGCAGCGCGCGACGCGCCCGATGGTGGTGACGCTGACGCCGGTGCGGTCGTGGATTTCCCGGTAGGGAGCCTCTTCCAGCAGCAGCGGGATGACGCGCCAGCGGTCGGCCAGGGCCTCGAGCTCGGACGGGGTGCACAGGTCGTCCAGGAAGGCCCGCAGTTCGCCCGGGCTGCGCAGGCTCAGCAGCGCCCGGACGAGGGCGTCCAGGTCGCTTTCGCTCGGGCGGGTGGCGGGTTCGCGGCGTTTCATTGCGCTAATGTAATAGCGCGTTATTACATAGTCAAGCCTGAATTGGGACCGCCCCCGCTGTTCATCCCCGGCCCCCAGGCATAAAGTGGCCCCGGGGAAGGGAAAATCCGGGCGGACATGCGCTTCATCGCTGTGTTGCTGGCTCTTTGGCTGTCGCTGGCCGGGCAAACCGCCCTGGCCTCCCCGGCCGTGCTCGACGAAGGCGCCCAGGTCCTGACCCTGGCCCCGCACCTGGGCTACCGGGTGGATCCGGACGGCCGCGCCGACGCCGCCGCCATGTTCGCCCAGGCCAGCCGCGGCGGTTTCGAACCCCTGCCCGGCGGCTCCAGCACCTTCGGCTTCACCGAGGGCGCCTACTGGTTCCACGCCGAGGTCTTCAACGCCAACGCCCGCGAACAGCGCTGGCTGCTGGTGCTGCACTACCCGCTGCTCGACAACGTGGACGTCTACCTGCGTTACCCCGACGGCCGCGTGCAGTACATGGCCTCGGGCGACAGCCTGCCCTTCTCGGCGCGCTCGATCCGCTACCGCCACCCGAACTTCTGGGTCGACCTGCCGGCGCGCACGCGGGTGGAAGTGCTGGTGCGCGTGTCCAGCCGCAGTTCGCTGCAGGTGCCGCTGGCGCTGTACACGCCCACCGCCTTCGCCGAGCTCGAGCGCGATTCGCAGATGGGCATCGGGCTGTTCTACGGCATCCTGCTGGCGCTGTTCTGCTACAACCTGGTGCTGTGGCTGTCGCTGCGCGATGCCAGCCACTTCTGGTACATGTTCCACGTCGCCGGCTTCGGCCTGGTGATGCTCTGCCTCAACGGCCTGTCCTTCGAATACCTGTGGCCGAACTCGCCCTGGCTGGCCAACCACGCCATCCCGCTGTCCATGGCCATTTCCCAGGTGGCCATGCACCAGTTCTGCCGCGTGTTCCTGGAGCTGCCCGAGCGCCAGCCGAAGGCGAACACCGCCTCGCTCACCATCATCGCCTTCTACGTGCTGATGGGCCTGGCGTCGCTGGTGGTGGACTACCGGCTGGTGGTGAAGCCGATGACGCTGGCGGTGTTCCCGGGCGCGCTGTTCATCATGGCCCTGACCATCGTCTCGATCCGCCAGGGTTATGCGCCGGCCAAGGTGTTCCTGATGGCCTGGGGCTTCCTGCTGCTGGGCACGGCG
>DNNT01000262.1 GCA_003497545.1 Arenimonas sp.
GAAGTTTAGGGCTCGTAACGACCTGGAAAGCAAAACACCATGTCAACCCCCTTTGAACACCTTTCCAACCACCGATAGACCCCCGATCGACCCCTGATCGTCATTTTCGCTAAAAACCCCATGCTATGGTGGCCATGAAAAGATGGACCACCATGGATGGGGTTTTTGTTTATGCCGCTTTTGTTGACCGCGAGTGAATATTCGGAGTTGCGGGCCGCCTACATCAAGCTGCTCAAGGGCGAGCGGGTGGTGTCTACGACGACCGCCGGCAAAACGATCGAGTATTACCGCACGGCGGCGGACATATCTACGATCGAGAAGCTGCTGGAGCAATACGAGGCGAGCGCCGCGGGCCGTGGCGGTACACTGATGAGGGTGTCTTTTAAAGATGCAACCTGACGAACAAGGCAAGGGCAACTGGCTGGACCGCATGATCGGTTATTTTGCGCCGGAGACCGCGGTGCGGCGGGCTGCGGCGCGTGAGTTGCTCGGCCAGTTCCGGGCGGCGGATGTTACGACGCTGCGGGCGGACTGGCTTTTTTCCGATGGTGCGGGGCAGACGCCGTCAGGATACGAGTTATCGGCCTTGCGTGAGCGGTCGCGGGATGCGGTGCGCAACGATGCGGTGGCCGCCGGGGTGATGGAGACTTACGGCACAAACGTGATCGGCACGGGGCTGCGGCCTCAGAGCCGGATGCGCGCCGATGTGCTGGGGATGGCGCCGGAAGCGGTCAAGGTGTTGCAGCGCCAGGCGGAAGCGGCCTGGGCGGTGTTTTCGAAGATGGCTTCGGCGGACAACCGCCTGACGATGGACGAATTGCAGTTTCTGGCGCTGTGCAAGGTGATCGAGGACGGTGAAGCGATCGCCATCCCCACCTGGGCCGATGAGCCGTGGCGGCCGTTCGGGCGCTGCGTGGAGCTGCTGGAGAGCGAGCGCCTGGTGCAGCCGCGGGACGGCGCGGGTAAAAAAGATATCCAGAACGGCATCCGCTTCGGCCGGCGCGGTCAGCCGTTGGCGTATTTCATCAAACAACCCGGGGCGACGATGGCCAGCAACGAGGTGCCGGCGTTTGACCGCCAGGGGCGCCCGATGGTGCTGCACATCTTTCCGACCAAACGGCCCGGCCAGCAGCGCGGCATTCCGGTGCTGGCACCGGTGCTGGTGAAGTTGCGCGATCTTTCCAAGTTCCAGGAAGCCACGCTGGTGACCGCCCGGGTGGCGGCCTGTCTGGCGGTATTCATTACCCAGCAAAATCAGTTCAGTAATTTTGGCACCGAGACCACGGACAGCAGCGGGACGGCTTTTTCGGAAATCAGCCCGGGCATGGTGGCGCGGCTGAAATCCGGCGAGGGCATCAATGTGGTGCAGCCCAACCAGCCAGGCGACAACTATGTGGGCTACGTGGAGAGCCTGCTGCGTCTGGTGGGCGTTGCGCTGGGCCTACCCTATGAGCTGATCCTAAAAGACTTTTCGAAGACGAACTATTCGTCGGCCCGGGCCGCCTTGCTCGAAGGCCGGCGCGTGTTCATCCGCTGGCGCAAGTGGATGGCGGATAAGTTCTGCCAGCCGATCTGGGAGCTGGTGCTTGAAGAGGCTTTTTTACGCGGCACGTTTGCGGCGCCGGATTTTTACCGCTTCAAGCACGAGTATTGCCGGGCGCTGTGGGTGGGCGGTTCCTGGGGCTGGGTCGATCCGGTCAAAGAGGTCCAGGCGTCGCGGCTGGCCATCGATTACGGCCTGTCGACGCTGGCCGAAGAGAGCGCGGCCCAGGGGCGCGACTGGGAAGAGACGCTGGATCAGATCGAGCGCGAGCAGGTCTACAAGCCCAAAGTGCGTATCGACCGGGCGGCCAAGGCGGACCCCAACGAAGGAAAGCAGGACAATGAACGATCCGAAGAAAAATGAGGCCAAGCAGGATTATCTGAAGCGCTGCACGGATGCGGCCGTGAAGGCCGGCAAGGACAGGCGCGGGGCCTTTGCGGCCTGCAACGCGGTATGGGACAGCAAGCACAACGCCTCGTTGGCGGTTACCGTGCCGGTATCGATCACGGCGCTTTCGGCCGAGCAACTGGCGGCCGGCGGCGATGACGCCCGGCGCGGCTTTTTGATCACGGCCAAGACCGGCAAACCGGTCCAGCGCGGATACTATGTGCTGGCCATCGATATGGCCGGGGTTCGCACGGACCCCAAGATGCCGATCCTGCACGAGCACGAGCGCGACCGCGTGGTGGGTTTCGGCCAGGCCTACAAGGACGGCGACAATCTTTTCATTGAGGGCGAGTTCTCCAAGGTGACCAAAGATGCCCTGGAAGTACTCCAACTGGCCGACGAGGGTTTCCCCTGGCAGGCCTCGGTGGGCATCTGGCCGGATCAGTACAAGATCCTGGAGAGCAAAAAGGAAGTCGAAACGGTCAACGGGTACGAGGTGCGCGGCCCGGCGATCGTCTATCAGAAGTCACATGTGCGCGAGGTGTCGTTCGTTGCCCTGGGCGCTGACCCGGACACGGCGGCGATCGCGCTTTCCGAGGACCTCGACCCCGGGGTCGAAATCACACAAAGGAGTGAACCGATGGACAAAGAGCAGTTGAAGAAGGAGCACCCCGAGCTGTTCGAGGCGATCACCAGCGAGGCCTTTCAGCTTGGGCAGACGACGGAGCGCGGCAGGGTGGTTGAGCTGCTGGAGGCCGGCGCCGACCCGGTGGCCACCCTGACGGCGGTCAAAGAGGGCACCGGCGCGGCCGAGGCCTTCAAGGCCTTT
>DNNT01000096.1 GCA_003497545.1 Arenimonas sp.
CCGCCCGCGAGCAAGTGACCTGCCTGGCAAAGCCAGGCCAACAGAAGCTCAGAAGCGGATCTTGCCGGTGAGCATGTCCTTGAACATTACCCAGTCGCCGGCGAAGGAATAGAACGGGTGCTTGAAGGTCGCCGGCCGGTTGTGTTCGAAGAAGAAGTGGCCCACCCAGGCGAAGGCGTAGCCGCTGACCAGCGCGCCCAGCAGCCACCAGGCGTTGAGCGTCACCAGGGCCGCGGCCGCGAAACCCAGCGCGATGCAGCTGCCCACGAAATGCAGGCGCCGGCAGGTTCGGTTGGCGTGTTCGCCCAGGTAGAACGGGTAGAACTCGGCGAAGCTCGAAAAACCCTGGCTCATGGTGTCTTCCCCCGGTGTTGCCGGCATTGTGCCGCAGCGGCGTGGTGGTGGCGTCAAGCGCCCTTTTCCTCGGCCTTGGCGCGGTTCCAGTAGGCGTCCTGGGCCTCCAGCGGCAGGTCCTGCAGGGCCACGCCCTCTTCCGACGCCAGTTGCTCCATGCGCCGGAAGCGGCGCTCGAACTTGGCGTTTGCCCGGCGCATCGCGGCGCCAAAATCCACCTTGGCGTGGCGGGTGAGGTTGGCCACCACGAACAGCACGTCGCCCAGCTCGTCTTCCAGACGGTCGCGCGCCGCGGCGTCGGAGGGATCCGCCGCGACGGCGTCGAACTCCACCCGCACTTCCTCGATTTCCTCGTGCAGCTTGGCGATCACCGGCGCCGGGCCCGGCCAGTCGAAGCCGAGCGTGGCGGCGCGCTTCTGCAGCTTCACCGCGCGCTGCCATTCCGGCAGGCCGCGGGCGATGCCGGCCAGCACGCTGGTGTCGGTGGTGCCGCTGGCTTCGCGCTCGCGGCGCTTGAGTTCTTCCCAGTTCGCCAGCTGCGCTTCGGCATCGGCCTGGCTGGCGGCGTCGCCGAACACGTGCGGGTGCCGGCGGATCATCTTGTCGTTGATGGCGGCGGCCACGTCGGCGAAGGCGAAGTACCCGGCCTCTTCGGCCATGCGCGCGTGGAAGACCACCTGCAGCAGCAGGTCGCCCAGCTCGTCGCGCAGGTCGGCCATGTCGCCGCGCTGGATGGCGTCGGCCACCTCGTAGGCTTCTTCGATGGTGTAGGGCGCGATGGTGGCGAAGTCCTGCTTCACGTCCCAGGGGCAGCCGCGTTCCGGGTCGCGCAGGCGGGCCATGATGGCCAGCAGCTCGTCGATCTCAGCCATGCGCGGCCTCGTCCAGCCAGTCGCGCCAGGGCAGGCTGGCGTCGCCGAGCGCGATGAAGTCGGGGTTGAGGATGTTGTCCTTGCGGTTGTAGTCCAGCGGCGTGCCGTCGAGTCGCAGCACCGCGCCGCCGGCGGCTTCCAGCACGCACTGCGCCGCGGCGGTGTCCCATTCGCTGGTGGGGCCGAAACGCGGGTAGACGTCGATGCGGCCTTCGGCGATGCGGCAGAACTTCAGCGACGAACCCAGGCCATGGCGCTCGGTGTCGCCCATGCGTTCGAGCGCGGCGGCGGTGCGCGGGTCCAGGTGCGAGCGGCTGGCGGCCACGCGCAGGGGCGCGGTGGCGGGCCGGCGGGTGGAGAGCGCGATGTCCTCGCCGCCCTGGCGCAGGAAGGCGCCGACGCCGCGTTCGGCGTGCAGCAGGTAGTCGAACACCGGCGCGTACACCACGCCCAGCACCGGGCGGCCGTCTTCGACGAGGGCGATGTTGACGGTGAATTCGCCGTTCTTCTTCACGAATTCGCGGGTGCCGTCGAGCGGGTCCACCAGCCAGTGGCGCGGCCACTGCCGGCGCGTTTCCCAGGGGATGCCGGCGTCTTCCTCGCTCAGCACCGGGATGTCCGGCGCCAGTGCGCGCAGGCCCGCCACGATGATGCGGTGCGAGGCCAGGTCGGCCTGGGTGAGCGGGGAATCGTCGTCCTTGGTCTCGACCGAGAAGTCCTGGGCATACACCGCCAGGATGGCCGCGCCGGCCTCGAGGGCCAGGCCGATGCAGGCTTCGCGCAGCGCCGTCATGGGCGCCTCGACAGCAGTTCGCGCACGATGAACAGCGCGGCCAGCGAGCGGCCTTCCGAGCAGTCCTCGCGCAGCATCAGCTCGTGCAGGGCGTCGAACTTCCAGGGCACGACTTCGAGCTCCTCGGGTTCGTCGCCGGGCAGGCGCTCGGGGTAGAGGTCTTCGGCCAGCACCAGGTGGATCTGGTGGTTCATGTAGGTGGGCGCCAGCGTGATCGGACGCAGCACGGTGAGCTTGCGCGCGCCCATGCCCACTTCTTCCTTGAGTTCGCGGTTGGCGGCGTCCTCGATGCTCTCGCCCGCGTCCATGCGGCCCTTGGGCAGGCCCAGTTCGTAGCGGTGGGTGCCGGCGGCGTATTCGCGCACCAGCAGCACNNCCGGGTTCGGGCACGGCGGCGATGATGACCGAGCCGTGGCCGCCGCTGATCAGGCGTTCGTAGCGGCGGCGTTCGCCGTTGCTGAACTCCAGGTGCAGGATTTCGCGGCGGCCGCCGTCCAGCGGCTGCTCCTCGCGGGCGTGGATGGTGGGAAGTCGGCGCATGGCCCGATTCTAGCGGCTGCCCCCGCCCGCCGTCCCGGCGTGGACAGGGCCGGCCGTGGCACGGATCATCTGCGCATGAGCAACGCCCCCGATTCCCTCCCGAACGACGCCGGGGCCTGGCGCGACCGCGACCTGGCCGTGGTCTGGCACCCCTGCACCCAGAT
>DNNT01000134.1 GCA_003497545.1 Arenimonas sp.
ATGGGCGGCGCCATGGACCTGGTGGCCGGCGTGAAGCGCGTGGTGGTGCTGATGGAGCACACCACGAAAACCGGCGAGCCGAAGATCCTGCCGAAGTGCACGCTGCCGCTGACCGGCGTGGGCGTGGTGAACCGCATCATCACCGAACTGGCGGTGATGGACGTCACCCGCGACGGCCTGGTGCTGGTGGAAGCCGCCCCGGGCGTGGGCACCGACGAACTCCAGGCCAAGACCGGCGTTCCCTTCAGGCAGTGACGCCCGGCNNACAGTGATGTCGGCCGGCAGCACCGCCAGCAGCGGCCGGGCCAGGGTGATGGCCGCGGCCATCAGGCCGGCCTTCAGCGCCGGCACGTCCTTCGAATAGCGGATGCGCCGGTACAGCCCCTTCACCGTGACCGACGGCAGCGTGGAGCGCGACACGAGCGCGAAGCCGTGGCGCGCGGCGATGCGCTGCAGCGTGGCCGTGTCGAAGTAGTGCACGTGTGGCGAAGGGAAACCCTTCTGCCACAGGCGCTCGAACGGCCCGGGCCGGCCCAGCCGCGCCNNCGCGCAGGTGACTGTGGCAGGCGTCGAGCGTGGTTGCGAGGTCGCGGATGTGTTCGAGCACGTCGTTGAAGCTGATGACGTCGAAGCGCTCGCCGGCGGCCAGGGCGGCCGGGAAATAGCCGTGGCGCACCGGCAGCCCGCGGGACTGCGCGAGCGCGTGCATGGCCACGTCGGGTTCGATGCCGAGCGGCTGGAAATGGCCGGCGCAGGCTTCGAGGAACCAGCCGTGCGCGCAGCCCACGTCCAGCAGCGCGGGGCTCCCTGCCGACGCGGCCAGGTGGCGCCGCACCCGTCCCACGAGCCGGCGGAAATTGTCCTTGCGCAGCGTGGCCAGGCCCGATTCGCGCGCGGCTTCGTCCAGGTCGCCGCCGGTGGCCTGGGCCTCGATGCGCGGCGTCAGCGTGCTGCCTTCGTAGCCGCAGGCGGCGCAGGCCTGGTGCCAGTCGGCCAGGCCGGTGTGCAGGCGGTTGCCGCAGGCGGGGCAGGGGGCGGGCATCAGGGCTCCGGGCAGGGTCGGTTTCGTGGGCCGGCAGCGAGCGCCTAAGATGGAGCGCCAGGCCTTGCCATGATACCCAGCCCACTTCCTGCCACCACCCGATGCCCATGCCCGCTGTTCCGCAGGACGGCCCGCGCATGATGCGGCAGGCGATCGGCTTCGGGCTGGTGGGCCTGGCGCAGCTGCTGGTGGACTGGGCGTGTTTCGTCACGCTCACCTCGCTCGGCGTGGCGGTGGCGCCCGCCAATCTGGCGGCGCGCGTCGCCGGCGCCTGCCTGGGCTTCTGGGGCAACGGCCGCTTCAGCTTCGCCGGGCCCGACGGCGCGCCGCGGCTGGGCGGACGCCGCTTCGCCCGCTACCTGCTGTTCTGGTTGGCCATGACCGTGCTCAGCACGCTGGCCGTGATGGCCCTGGACGACGCGCGCGGCCTGCGCGCCGCCTGGCTGGGCAAGCCGCTGGCCGACGCGGCGCTGGCGGCGCTGGGATTCGCGGCCTCGAAATACTGGATCTACCGCTGAGAATTCGTAGGCTGGCCGGCGCGTGCCGGGGTGGGTAAATTCGCAGATGCCGGCGGGGAGCCGGGACTTCGGGGAACCCATGCCAGCCAATGACTTCGACGCCGCGCTGGACGCGGCGACGCCACCGCCCGCGCTGCCGCCGGCCGCGCCCGCCGAACCGCCGGCCGGTCCCACCCGCCATGGCGTCGAGTTCACCGGCCGCGCCGGCGAGTACTTCGGCATCTGGATCGTCAACGTGGTGCTGTCGCTGCTCACGCTGGGCATCTATTCGGCCTGGGCCAAGGTGCGCACCGAGCGCTACTTCTACGGCAACACGCGCCTGGGCGGCAGCGCCTTCGAATACCTGGCCAACCCCATCGCCATCCTGAAGGGGCGGCTGCTGGCCTATGCGTTCACCATCGCGCTGGGCCTGAGCGCGCACTTCCAGCTCTGGGCGCTGTACGTGCCGCTGATCCTGCTGGTGCTGGTGCTGCTGCCCTGGCTGCTTCAGCGCACGCTGCGCTTCCGGGCGAGGTATTCGGCCTGGCGCGGGCTGCGCTTCCGCTTCGTCAACGGCGTGGACGACGCCTACATCAACTTCCTGTTCCGGCCGATGCTGCAGCTGCCCACGCTGTACATGCTGCTGCCGTGGGTGCGGCTCAAGCAGCAGGAGTACGTGGTCACCGGGCATCGTTTCGGCGGGCTGCGCTTTTCCTTCCGCGGCGAACTTGGCCCGTACTTCGTGCCGTTCCTGATCTGCATCGGGCTGGGCATCGCAGCGTATTTCCTGATGGTGGCGATGATGGTGGGCGGCATGTTCGCCGCGCATGGCCTGGGCGATGAGGGCGGGAAGCCGTCGGAGGCGGCGATGGTGGCGGTCTTCGTGCCGGTGATGGTCGTTTACCTCGGCTTCCTGGCGCTGCCGGTGTTCCTGCGTACGCGCTACACCAACCTGATGTGGGCCAATTCCGCGCTGGGGCCGCACCGCTTCCGCTGCACGCTGCGCGCGCGCGACGTGATCTGGCTGTATTTCAGCAACGGCCTGGCCATCGTGTTCTCGCTGGGGCTGGCGGTGCCTTGGGCGATGGTGCGGCTGGCGCGCTACCGCGCCGCGCATTTCGAGCTGCTGGCGATGGGCGGGCTGGACGAATTCACCGCCGAGGCCGCGCTGGCCGAGGGCGCCGCCGGCGCCGAGCTGGTGGACGCGCTCGACCTGGACATGGACCTCAGCCTCTGAACACGCTCGAGGCCACGTGGTACGACGGGCGCGGCAGCCGCGGCGTGGCCGCCACGCTGTCGCAGCCCGCGCCCGGACGGCTGCGCGTGAAGTTGGGCGACGAGGTGCGCGAGTTCGACGTGGGCGATCTGGTGCTCAGCCCGCGCCTGGGCCGGCTGTCGCGGCAGCTGCGGCTGCCCGACGGGGGCCAGCTCGAGATCGCCGATTCGCCGCTGCTCGACGCCTGGCTGCCGGCGCCCAGCCGGGTCGAGGCCATCGCCGACTGGCTCGAGCGCCGCCGCGCCATGATGCTGGGCGCCGCGGCGGTGCTGGTGGCCGGCGTGGTGGATTTCTTCCAGGTGGGCCTGCCGTGGATGGCGAACCAGCTGGCGCCGGTGATCCCGCCGGCCATGGAGCGCAGCATCAGCCGGCAGGCGCTGGCCCTGCTCGACCACACCCACCTGCGGCCCTCGCAACTGCCCGCGGCGCGGCGCGACGAGCTGCGCACGAAGTTCCACGCGCTCACGCGCGGGCTGCCGCGCGCCGACGGGCTGCGGCTGGATTTCCGCGACGCGCCTTCGCTGGGCCCGAACGCCTTCGCCCTGCCGGACGGCCAGGTGGTGATGACCGACCAACTGGTGTCGCTGGTGTCGGACGACGACGAGCTGCTGGCGGTGCTGGCGCACGAAGCCGGCCACCACGAGCACCGGCACGGCATGCGCCGCGGCCTGGAGAGTTCGGCGGCGGTGANNGGTGATCGGCTTCCTGTTCGGCGACCTGTCGGGCACGGGTTCGCTGTCGGTGTCGATCCCGACGCTGCTGATCAACAGCGGCTTCTCGCGCCGGCACGAACGCGAGGCCGACGAGTTCGCCTTCGCGCTGCTGCCGCGCCATGGCATTTCGCCCGAGGCCTTCGCCCGCGTGATGGCGCGGCTGTCGGGCGGGGATGGCGAGGCCGGCACGACGGGGCCCATCGGCTACCTGTCCACGCACCCGCCCAGCGATGAGCGTATCGAGGCGGCGCGACGCGCGGCGGAGAAAGAATAGGGGTCAGAGTAGTATTCCGACCTTGCCGGGCGGGCATCCGTGATGCCCGCCCGCTTTGCTTTGGCCGCCAGTCGGGCACGGAGTGGTTGAGTTGTTGATGTGCCGAGATCAACACCTGGCATGTCCAGCAAAGACTGCTTGTTTTCTCCGGTCAGGAAGACCAGTCCATGCCGCGCATGGGCGGTCCGTGTTCGCCGACCATCAACACAGCAGCTGTCCACGAAACCCGGGGCGATTCAGCGACATGGACGACCGATGGGCTATCTGGCTTGGGCCGGATTAAGCTCAGCGAGCCAGTCGCATACAACGACGCGCCGATCACTCCACCACATAAGCGTGAACCACATGAAAAGCTGCGTAGGCAGCACCCAGGCTGCCGGTGGTGAATCAGGAACTCCTCGCGCTGATAATCAAATTGGCGCGCACCGCGGCTCCGCGACTGCAGCGAGGGCGTGGAACAAAAAGCTCGCTGAAAAGGCGGATCTGCGGTCAGCTTCTTGAGTCGTGAATTCTCGCCATCATGGCAAGCGGTAGCAGTAGGCCGATGTAGATCGGGAAAGTCCCTGCGCTCTCAATGCCAAGAAATGAAAAACCACTACCTATGAACCCGGCCAACGCCCCAGACGCACCGACGATGAAGAGGTAACGCTTTACCACACGCGCCCAGCCGGAAAGTTCCTCCACGCGGCGTCGCGTCATCAAAAGATACGTAATCCAAAGTGCTGGAACAATAAGAAAAAAACGCAGCAATTCTGCTTGTTTAGACGTAAGGATTTCGATCGAAAAGCCCGCCGCAAGACAGGTCACGTGCACGGCAAGCGCGATCTGCACCCACCGGTCCCCCGAAAATAGACTACTCCCCTTGTTCGCCATATATCCTCGAATTGGCAGCATTAATGTTCTTCACCATAGTGCTGGTTGACTCGATGAGGCCGAGGACAAGAAAGGTTCGGCCGACCACCTTTCCGTCAAGTGCGCGACCGATATCTCGTATCGTCTTCTGTTCGAGTTTGAGGATTCTAGCTTCGCTTTGCGCAGCAGCACCTACCGGGAACGGGCTGCGCGACCGTTGCTCGAACTTATCGAGCCTTCCTTTGTTTACAGACCCGCTTGCACCGACAATTGCAGCGCCTGCCGTGTTCATGCCCGCCTCCGCCACGGCAGATTCATCACCGCTCGCGAGTCCATATGCCAATCCAACGCCTGGCGTGTTCTTTACCGCCCAGACGGCCACTTCTTTGTTTACAGCAACAATCATTTCTGAGTCTTGGGAGGAGATCGGAATATCGCCACTTACGTGGCCACCATCGAAGAACTCCCTCTTCGGCGGCTCCGCAGGATGGGGCATACGCTCATCTCGACCGTCAGGATCAACATAGCGGTAAGGGCTATTCGCCGCATAGTGATGCCGTCCGAAGTGACTGATCGGGTCCTGCAGCGACCCCACCGGATCGACAGAGAGGAACCTCCCGACAGCAGGATCGTAGTAGCGCTGCTGCATGTACAGCAA
>DNNT01000047.1 GCA_003497545.1 Arenimonas sp.
GCTGGGCCAGCCACCAAAGGTCGACGATGTCGCCCACCAGGTAAAGGCGGCGCGCCTGCAGGCCGTCGAGGAAGGCCGCGAGTTCGGCGGCGTGGCAGTTCTTCGAGCCCAGGTGCACGTCGGAGACGAACACCGCCCGGTGCCGCGCCACCGCCGCGGCGCTCACGCCACCTCCGGCGCGGCCAGGCTGGGTTCGCCGCCGCCAAGGTAACGCTGGCGCTTGCGCGGCTGGATGCGGGACAGGTCGAGCTCGATCAGGCCGTCCACCGAATAGTTGAAGTCCGGGTCCACGCCGAAGGCCAGGAAACGCGCGCCGCCCGGTTCGCACAGCTCGGTGTACTGCTTGTAGAGCGTGGGCACGCGGGTGCCCAGCGCGCCGAGGTTGGCCTTGAGCACGCGGAAGGCCTCGTCGGCGCCCAGTTCGCCGAAACACGGCGGCGCGGCCAGGAAGCGGAACGGCCGGTTGGCCTCGGCGTCGCCGCCGGCGCCGAAGTAGCGCGAGTAATACGCCACCAGCTGCTCGCGCGCCGCCACCGGCAGGTCGGCGCTGATCGACACCGGTCCGAACAGGTACCGCACTTGCGGCTGCGTGCGCAGGTAGGCGCCGATGCCCAGCCACAGGTAGTCCAGGCTGCGGCTGCCCTGGTAGGCCGGCGCCACTAAACTGCGGCCCAGCTCCATGCCCTGCACCAGCCGCGGCAGCAGGTGGCAGGGATAGGTGAACAGCGACGCGGTGTAGAAACCCTCCAGCCCGCGCTCGGCGTACACGCGTTCGCCCGGGGCCACGCGGTAGGCGCCGGCGATCTCCAGCGCCTCGCCGTCCCAGAGCACGATGTGGTCGTACCAGGTGTCGTAGGCGTCCAGGTCCAGGCGCTTGCCGGTGCCCTCGCCCACGGCGCGGAAGGTGATTTCGCGCAGGCGGCCGATCTCCCGCAGCAGCGGCGAATCGGCGGCCAGCGGACCGGCGTGGATGCGCTTGCCATCGGGCGTGCGGCCCAGCAGCGGCATCCGCGCTAGTTCGGCCACCAGCAGGCGGCGGTCCACCGCGTGCGCCACCGGCACCGGACCGGCGGCATGCGCCTCGCGGCGCGAGCCAATGGCCACCAGCGCCTGGCGCACCGAAGCCAGCGCCGACTCGCCGGGCTGGGCCGGGTCGAGCCGCAGCGGCTTGCCGATGCGCAGGCTGATGCGGCTGCCGCGGCGGGCGAACAGTTCGCGCGGCATNNGGCGCCGTAGAACAGCATGGAATTGCGCGCGCCCACCCGCACCGGCAGCACCGGCGCGCCGGTGGCGCGGGCGAAACGCAGGAAGCCGCGGCGCCAGCGCCCGTCGCGCACGCCGCGCAGGCCCAGGCGCGAGACTTCGCCGGCCGGGAACACGATGACGCACTGCTCCTGTTCCAGCGCCGCCTCCACCGCGGCCAGGCTTTGCGCCGTGGGCTTGCCGCCGAGGATGCGCAGCGGCAGCAGCAGGTCGGCCAGCGGTTCGACCGCGCTGAGCAGGTCGTTGGCAACGATGCGCACGTCGCGCCGGATCGAGCCGACGAAGTGCAGCAGCGCCAGCGCATCCAGCGCGCCCGAGGGGTGGTTGGCGACGATCAGCAGGCGGCCGGTCTGCGGGATGCGTTCGCGCTCGACCTGGTCCACCACGTAGCGCACGTCCAGGTGTTCCAGCGCCGCTTCCACGAAGGCCAGGCCGCGCAGGTGGGCGTTGCCGGCGAGGAAGGCGCCGGCTTCGTCCAGCTTCGACCAGCGGCCCAGGCCGCGCACCAGCGGCACGACCAGGCGGCCACGGCGGCCGGCGAACCAACGGGGGAAACGCGCGGCCAGCGGGGCCTGGATGTCCAGCATGGAAGCTTCCGGCGGTGGCGATGCCGCGCAGCTTGGCGGCACCGCCTTTCAGGCCGGTGAAACGCAGACGTCAGGCGCATGACAGGCCGGGGCGCCCCGGCCCGGGGTTCAGCGCGCGGCGACGGCCTCGACGAAGTCGATCACCAGCGCCACGCGGCGGTTGGCGAGGCCCTCTTCGCCCCAGGCACCGGGACGGATCTGGCGATTGTCCGCTTCGCCGTAGCTGACGGCGCGGACCTGGTCGGAAGACAAGCCCTGGCTGACCAGGAAGTCGCGCACCGCTTCGGCACGGCGCTGGCCCAGGCGCTGGTTGAAGCTGGCGGAGCCGGCCGGGTCGGTGAAGCCTTCGATGGTCACCACCACGCCATCGTGGTGCTCGGAAAGGGTCTTGGCGAAGTCGGCCAGCATCGGCTTGTCCGCCTCGCGCACTTCGGCCTTGCCGTACTCGAAGTGGGCGGTCGTTTCGACGTGCAGGCGGCCCTCGAATTGGGCGATGCGGGCGTCGTACTGGCTGAAGCGTTCCTCCAGGCTGGCCTGGAGCTGGTCGATGCGCTCGGACTGGGCCTGGTCGGCGGCACGCAGTTCGGCGACGGTGGCGTCGAACTCATCGCGCTTGACGTAGCTGGCGCAGCCGACGAGGCCGGCGAGCGCCAGCGTGGCGACCAAGGGGCGGACGGGAAGGGACAGGGTTCGCATGCGGGTGTTCTCCTCATGTGGCCGGGGGTGGCAGGCCCGACCGTAACCCCATCGGCGGCGCCGAGCCTTAACGTTTGCGCAACCCGCGGGGGCGCAGGATGCACCCCGGGGCCGGGGGGTGTATCATTCGCGGCCCAAAACCCATCCTTTCATCTCAATCAAGGGATATAAGCGACGATGTCCAGCTACCTCTTCACCTCCGAGTCGGTCTCCGAAGGCCACCCGGACAAGATGGCCGACCAGATCTCCGATGCGGTGCTGGACGCGATCCTGACCCAGGACCCGAAGGCCCGCGTGGCCTGCGAAACCCTGGTGAAGACCGGCGCGGCCATCGTCGCCGGCGAGATCACCACCAGCGCCTGGGTGGACATCGAGTCGCTGGCCCGCGGCGTCATCAACGACATCGGCTACGACAACTCGAACGTCGGCTTCGACGGCCACACCTGCGCCATCATCAACATGATTGGCAAGCAGTCGCCCGACATCAACCAGGGCGTGGACCGCAAGAAGCCCGAGGAACAGGGCGCCGGCGACCAGGGCCTGATGTTCGGCTACGCCTGCAACGAGGCGCCGGAATACATGCCGGCCGCCATCTACTACTCGCACCGCCTGGTCGAGCAGCAGGCCAAGGTGCGCAAGAACGGCAAGCTCAAGTGGCTGCGCCCGGACGCCAAGAGCCAGGTCACCCTGCGCTACGAGAACGACAAGATCGTCGGCCTCGACGCCGTGGTGCTGTCCACGCAGCACGACCCGGGCATGAAGCACAAGGACATCGTCGCGGGCGTGATGAAGCACATCCTCGAGCCGGTGCTGCCGAAGGCGTGGCTGAAGGCGCTGCCGAAGTCGAAGATCCACATCAACCCGACCGGCAACTTCGTGATCGGCGGCCCGGTGGGCGACGCCGGCCTGACCGGCCGCAAGATCATCGTCGACACCTACGGCGGCATGGCCCGCCACGGCGGCGGCGCGTTCTCGGGCAAGGATCCGTCGAAGGTGGACCGTTCGGCCGCCTACGCCGCGCGCTACGTGGCGAAGAACATCGTCGCCGCCGGCCTGGCCGACAGGTGCATGGTGCAGGTGAGCTACGCCATCGGTGTCGCCAAGCCGACTTCGCTGATGGTCGATACCTTCGGCACCGGCAAGATCCCCGAAGCCCGGATCGTCGAACTGATCCTGGCGCACTTCGACCTGCGTCCCAAGGGCATCGTCAACATGCTCGACCTGCTGCGTCCGATCTACACCCGCACCGCGAGCTACGGCCACTTCGGCCGCGACGAGCCTGAGTTCACCTGGGAGGTCACCGACAAGGCGGCCGAACTGAAGGCGGCGGCCGGACTGTAAGCCCATGCTGATGCAGGCGGCCATGTTCGTGTTTGGCCTGGTGGCACTGGTTGTCGGCGCCGAAGTCATGGTGCGCGGCGCCTCGCGGCTGGCGGTGTCGTGGGGCATTTCGCCGCTGGTGGTCGGACTCACCGTGGTGGCCTTCGGCACCAGCGCGCCCGAACTGGCCATCTCGCTCAAGGCCGCGGTCGACGGCCACACCGACCTGGCCCTGGGCAACGTGGTGGGCAGCAACATCTTCAACGTGCTCTTCATTCTGGGACTCTCGGCCCTGGTGGCACCGCTGGTGGTCGACCGCCAGCTGGTGCGGCAGGAAGTGCCCATCCTGGTGGGCCTGTCGCTGCTGGTGGCGTGGATGGCGTTCGACCTCCGGCTGTCGCGCGGCGACGGCCTGCTGCTGGTGGCGCTGCTGGTCGCCTACACCCTGCTGCTGTACCGCCAGGGCTCGCGCGCGGCGCCGGCCGAGGTGGCCGACACGCTGGTGACCGAACCGCCTTCGCGCTGGCTGTCGCGGCTGCCGGTGCAGATCGTGCTGATGGGGGTGGGCCTGGCGATGCTGGTGGTGGGCTCGCGCTGGCTGGTCGAGGCCGCCACGGTGTTCGCCACGATGCTGGGCGTGAGCCCGCTGGTGATCGGCCTGACCATCGTGTCCGCCGGCACCTCGCTGCCGGAAGTGGCCACGTCGGTCATCGCCGCGCTGCGCGGCGAGCGCGAGATCGCCGTCGGCAACGTGCTGGGCAGCTGCATCTTCAACCTGGTGTGCGTGCTGGGCATCAGCGCCACCGTCGCGAAGGACGGGCTGTCGGTGCCCGCCTCGCTGCTGGCCTTCGACCTGCCGGTGATGCTGGCGGTGTCGGTGGCCTGCCTGCCGGTGCTGTTCACCGGGCACCTGGTGGCGCGCTGGGAAGGCGCGCTGTTCCTGGCCTACTACGTCTTCTACACCGCCTACCTGGTGCTCTACGCCCAGGAGCACGACGCGCTGGACGAATTCTCGCTGGTGATGCGCAGCGTGGTGATCCCGCTCACCGTGGTCACGCTGGCCGTGGTCGCCTGGCGCGAGCTGCGCGCCGGGCGCCGCACCTGAGGCTCAGAATGGTTTGAAATAAACCAGCCAGAGCACGGGGATCGCCAGCAGCAGCGGCACTTCGTTGAACCAGCGCAGCGCCGTCGGCGACGGCAGCGCGGCGCCGGTGCCGGCCCGCCTGATCCAGCGCCCGGTGAAGATGAAGTGCGCCAGCATCAGCGCCACCAGGGTGAGCTTGGCGTGCAGCCAGCCGCCGCTTCGGTCGAAGTGCAGCCACAGCGTCAGGCCCAGCACCAGGGCGAAACCGAACATCACGTGGCCGAAGCGGTAAAGGCGCCGGCCCATCAGCGCCAGTCGGTCGCGCACGGCCGGCTCGGCGCCGACCTCGGCCAGGTTCACCAGGATGCGCGGCAGGTAGAACACCGTCGCCATCCAGGAAATCACGAACAGCACGTGGAAAAGCTTGGTCCAGAGATACATCGAAACTCCTGATCGAAGCCGCGTCAGCGGCAGTTGGGCTTGCGGCCCGCGGCGCGGGCCTGCTGGTAGGTGGCCTGCAGGCCGGGCGCCGCGGCCTTCAGGGCCTGGATGCGCTGCTGCGGGTCGGGATGGGTGGACAGCCAGGTCGGCGCGCGGCCGCCGCCGGAAGCGCGGATCATGTTTTCCCACAGCGTCGCGGCGGCCTCGGGCTTGAAGCCGGCCTGGGCCATGTAGCGCTGGCCGAGCACGTCGGCCTCGCGCTCGTGTTCGCGCGAGAACGGCAGCAGCACGCCGGCCTGGGCGCCGACGCCAAGCAGGCCCAGCAGCTGGCGGCGCTCGCCGCCGGTGGCCGAATCGAGGGCGCGCAGCGCGGTGTCGGCAGCGAACTGCTGGGAAACACTNNGTGGCCGACCACGGCGGCCAGCTGGTCCTGGTCGGCGGCCACCTTCAGCAGGCCGGTGTGCACGCCGACCTTGCCGCCGGGCAGCGCGAAGGCGTTGGGCGTGTCGTCGGCGATCAGCACCACTTCCCAGGTCTGGCGACGGGCCGTTTCAGGCAGCACGGCGATGAGCGCGTCGGCGACGCAGCGCACGTAGCGGGCCTTCGCCGGGTCGTTGGCGACCTTGCCGCCGGCCTTGATCTGGTCGAAGGCGCTGGCGCCCATCTTGTCCATGTCGCCGTCGCTCACCAGGATCAGCTGGGAGCGACCGGACGGGGCGGTGGCGCAGGCGGCCAACAGCAGGCCGGCCAAGGCGGTCGTGAGGCTCGTGCGGATGGCGCGCATCGTCGTTCTCCTCGGCTCGCGGGGCCCCCATGATTCCGGCATCGGGCCAGGGCCGCAATACCGTTCGGGTTCAGGCGCTTGCGGCCGTTCTGCGCTACAATGCTTCTATCTCCTTCGTGTCCGTGGTGTGCCGGCATGCGAAGCGCCCCGAATTCCACCGGAACTCCCATGACCGACCCCACGAACGTGGCGCCGAACGCGCCCCTGCTTTTCCGCGACCTCGACCTCGGCGAGCCCCTGCTCAAGGCCCTCAGCGACGTCGGCTACGAGTCGCCTTCGCCCATCCAGGCCGCGACCATCCCGCACCTGCTGGCCGGCAAGGACGTGCTGGGCCAGGCCCAGACCGGCACCGGCAAGACGGCGGCGTTCGCGCTGCCGCTGCTGGCGCGCCTCGACCCGGCGGTGAACTCGCCCCAGGCCCTGGTGCTCTGCCCCACCCGCGAGCTGGGCATCCAGGTCGCCGAGGCCTTCCAGAAGTACGCCGCGCACCTGCCCGGCTTCCGCGTGCTGCCCATTTACGGCGGCCAGGGCTACGGCCCGCAGCTGCAGGCGCTGCGCCGCGGCGTGCACGTGGTGGTGGGCACCCCGGGCCGCATCATCGACCACCTCGACAAGGGCTCGCTCGACCTCTCGCACCTGCGCACCCTGGTGCTGGACGAAGCCGACGAAATGCTGCGCATGGGCTTCATCGACGACGTCGAGGCCATCCTCAAGAAGATGCCGGCGGTGCGCCAGACCGCGCTGTTCTCGGCCACCATGCCGCACGCCATCCGCCGCATCGCCCAGACCTACCTCAAGGACCCGGTCGAGGTCACGATCGAGGCCAAGACCCGCACCGCCGACAACATCCGCCAGCGCAGCTGGGAAGTCAGCGGCCTGCACAAGCTCGACGCGCTCACCCGCATCCTCGAGGCCGAGCCCTTCGACGCCATGATCATCTTCGCCCGCACCAAGCAGGCCACCGACGAACTGGCCGAGAAGCTGCAGGCGCGCGGCTTCTCCGCCGCCGCCATCAACGGCGACGTGGCGCAGGCGCAGCGCGAGCGCACCATCGAACAGCTCAAGACCGGCAAGATCGACATCCTGGTCGCCACCGACGTGGCCGCCCGCGGCCTGGACGTGGACCGCATCAGCCACGTCGTGAACTACGACGTGCCCTACGACACCGAAAGCTACGTGCACCGCATCGGCCGCACCGGCCGCGCTGGCCGCAGCGGCGAAGCGATCCTGTTCATCGCCCCGCGCGAGCGCAGCATGCTGCGCGCCATCGAACGCGCCACCCGCCAGCCGATCACGCCGATGGAGCTGCCCACCGTGGCCGCGGTCAACGACGTGCGCATCGCCAAGTTCAAGCAGCAGATCACCGACACGCTGGCCTCGGGAGAGCTGGCCGAGTTCCGCAAGCTGATCGAGGACTACGAGCGCGAGATGAACGTGCCGGCCATCGAGATCGCCACCGCCCTCGCCAAGCTGGCCCGCGGCGACGTGCCGCTGCTGATGGAACCGCCCAAGTTCGAGGCCAAGAAGCGCGCCTTCGACCGCGACGTGCAGGCCGCCACCGACAAGTTCGCCAAGCCGTCGCGCTTCGAGCGCGGCGACCGCCCGGAACGCGGCGAACGCCCCGAGCGCCCGGCCTTCCCGAAGAAGGTGCGCGAGCCGCGCACGCCCGACGAAGGCAAGGCGACCTTCCGCATCGAGGTGGGCTACGACCACGGCGTGAAGCCCGGCAACATCGTCGGCGCCATCGCCAACGAAGCTGGCCTCGACGCCAAGCACATCGGCCGCATCGAGATCTTCGAGGACCACACCCTGCTCGACCTGCCCGACGGCATGCCGCCCGACGTGATGGCCCACCTCAAGACCGTCTGGTGCGCCGGCCAGCAGCTGCGCATCACGCGCGACGGCGAGGCGCCGGACACCGCCGGCAAGGTGCCGGGCAAGAAGCCCTTCGGCGGCAAGAAGCCGTTCGGCCCGAAGAAGGACTTCGGCGACCGCAAGCCCTTCGGCGCGAAAAAGCCCTTCGCGGGCAAGAAGCCGCACCGCAAGGGCCCGCGCCCCGAATAAGGCGCCTCAGGGCGCCAGCGGCAGGGCGCCCAGGGTTTTTTCCAGCAGCGGCAGGTGTGGGCGCAGCAGGGCCGCGTTATGCCGCGCCGCGGCCATGGCCTGCTCGTCGAGCGGGTCGGGCGCGGCCATGGACGGCAGGCCGGGCAAGGCCGGCGTCGCAGGCAGCTCCACCAGCAACGGCAGCGCCGCCAGCGCCTGGCGACGCACCCAGGCGTATTCCTCGCGCGAGAGGCCCACTTCGTTCACGCCCGCGGCCTGGGCGATGCGCCATCGCGAGAGCAGGCCCGAGAGTTCCTGGTAGGCCCTGCCCACGTCCTGCAACGAAGGTTCGGCCGCGCCGCTGGCGCGCTCCGCCGCCGCGGCCTGCGCGCGCCGGCCCATCAAGGCCAGGTCGCCGCCCATCTCCCGCGCCACCACCGACTGCACGCGCACGAAGGCGTCCACCTGCGCGGACGTGAGCTTGCCGTCGGACGGTGCGTCGAAGGCCGCCTGGTTGACGATGTCGTCGCCCAGGTCCACCGCGCTGGCCCACTCACGCGCGCCTTCGACCAGGCCGCCGCCCGCCTGCCACATCGGCCTGAGCACGAACTGCCAGGCCAGGCCCGCGGCAATCACCGCCAGCAGCAGCACCACCAGGCAACCCGTCAGCAGCTTCTTCGCGGCCATGTCCTTTCCCCTTGCGTGACGGCCCGAGGATAGTCGGCCACCCCGGCAGCCGCTACAGTCCGCGCCATGGAAACGGATGTGCTGGTGATCGGCGGCGGTGCCGCCGGGCTGATGTGCGCGCTCACGGCGGGACGCCGCGGCCGCCGCGTGCGCGTGCTCGAACACGCCAACCGCTGCGGCAAGAAGATCCTGATGTCGGGCGGCGGCCGCTGCAATTTCACCAACACCGGCACCACGCCGGCGAATTTCCTCTCGGCCAACCCGCATTTCTGCAAGTCGGCGCTGGCGCGCTTCCGGCCGGAGCACTTCATCGCCATGGTGGAGGCGCACGGCATCGCGTACCACGAAAAGGAGCTGGGCCAGCTGTTCTGCGACGAGTCGTCCAAGCAGATCGTGGCCATGCTGCTGGCCGAGTGCGCCGACGCCGGCGTGCAGGTGGAGACCTCGTGCAGCATCGAATCGGTCGAGGCGCTGCCCGGCGGCGGCTACCAGCTGCGCACCACGCGCGGACCGATGCGAGCGCCTGCGCTGGTGGTGGCCACCGGCGGCCTGTCCATCCCGGCCATGGGCGCGACCGGTTTCGGTTACGAGCTGGCGCGCCAGTTCGGCCACGCCGTGCTGCCCACGCGGGCCGGCCTGGTGCCGCTGACGCTCAGCGGCAAGCACCAGGAGCATTACGCCGATCTCGCCGGCGTGGCCTTCC
>DNNT01000176.1 GCA_003497545.1 Arenimonas sp.
TGGGCCTCGTGCAACATCTTCTCCACCCAGGACCACGCCGCCGCGGCCATCGCCGCCTCCGGCACCCCGGTGTTCGCCTGGAAGGGCGAGACGCTGGAAGAGTACTGGGACTGCACCCTCGACGCGGTCAGCTTCCCGGGCGGCAAGGGCCCGCAGCTGGTGGTCGACGACGGCGGCGACGTGACCCTGCTGATCCACAAGGGCTACGAGCTCGAGAAGGGCGACACCGCCTGGGTCAATTCGCCCTCGGGCAGCCACGAGGAGCAGGTGATCAAGGACCTGCTCAAGCGCGTCGCCAAGGAGCGCCCGGGCTTCTGGACCAACGTGGTCAAGGACTGGAAGGGCGTCTCGGAAGAGACCACCACCGGCGTGCACCGCCTGTACCAGNNGGCTGCCGCGAGTCGCTGGCCGACGGCCTCAAGCGCGCCATGGACGTGATGCTGGCCGGCAAGGTGGCCGTGGTCTGCGGCTACGGCGACGTCGGCAAGGGCTCGGCGCACTCGCTGCGCGCCTACGGCTGCCGCGTGGTCGTGACCGAGATCGACCCGATCAACGCCCTGCAGGCCGCGATGGAAGGCTTCGAGGTCAACACCGTCGAGAACACCCTGGGCCGCGGTGACATCTACGTCACCACCACCGGCAACAAGGACGTGCTGACGCTCGAGCACATGCAGGCCATGAAGGACCAGGCCATCGTCTGCAACATCGGCCACTTCGACAACGAGATCCAGGTCGACCGCCTGAACAATTCCGGCGCCACCCGCCTGAACATCAAGCCGCAGGTGGACAAGTACACCTTCGCCAACGGCAACTCGATCTTCCTGCTGGCCGAAGGCCGCCTGGTGAACCTGGGCTGCGCCACGGGCCACCCGAGCTTCGTGATGTCGAACTCCTTCGCCAACCAGACCCTGGCGCAGATCGACCTGTGGGCCAACAAGGACACCTACGAGGCCAAGGTCTACATCCTGCCCAAGAAGCTGGACGAGGAAGTGGCGCGCCTGCACCTCGAGAAGATCGGCGTGAAGCTCACCACCCTGACCAACGAACAGGCCGCCTACCTGGGCGTGCCGGTGGAAGGCCCGTACAAGCCGGACCACTACCGCTACTGATACGCCGCTTCATCGCGTGAACGGACGGGCGCCTGAGGGCGCCCGTTCTTTTTTGCCACGGATTTACGCGGATGGACGCGGATATCCACGGATAGAGCAAATTCAATTATCTGATTCGCTTTACCTGTGTTGATCCGCGTTCATCCGCGTAAATCCGTGGCCAAAAAATCTACCTCCAGTTGGCGTGGACGGACCAGAACTCCGCCGCACGGCGGTAGGCCTCGCGGTCGAGCGGGACGCCGGAGCCGCCTTCTTCCACGCCCAGGGCGTTACGCATCATGGTGATGGGCACCATCGGGATCTCGGCCGGCTCCAGGGTGTACAGGCAGCCCACGATGCCCCAGTCGGCGGCGATGGGCGTGCCCTCCTTCGCCATCTGTTCGCGGCTGTAGAGGATGGGCACCAGGTAGTTGGCCACCGGTGGCTCCAGGCCTTCGAACCAGCGCACCAGCACCGGCAGCTCCTCGCGGGTGCGGGCCTCGTAGGCGCTGCGCAGCAGGTGGCGGTTGGCGTCGGTGATGGCAACCACCGAACACTTCGTGCTGGTCCAGTTGCGGTGCACGTGCAGCCGGCAGAACGGCGCGTAGCCGGGCAGCACCGCCACCGGGGCCTCGGCGTTCAGGCGCTCCACGAACTGCGCGGGCGTGATGTCCTGGATGGCGGTGCGGCGGCGGTCGGCCGGGAACAGGCGGGCGCGGGCGAAGTCGGTCAGTTCAATGCTCATCCCCGGATTGTCGGCCAAAAAATGAACCAGGTTCATTTTCGGCGACCAATAAAATCAACCTGGTTCGTTTCTGCTTCTCTTTCATCCGGATGAAGCGATATGATGGCGGGAACCGCCGGCCGGATCCCGCCATGACCCAGCTCTCCTTCGAGTTCTACCCGCCCAAGAACGACGAGCAGCGGGCCCAGCTCGACCGCACCGTGCGCAAGCTCAAGGCGCACCAGCCCGAGTTCGTCTCGGTCACCTTCGGCGCCGGCGGCTCCACGCTCAGCTACACGCCGGAAACCGTGCGCGGCCTGCGCCAGGACCACGGGCTCAACGGCGTGCCGCACCTGAGCTGCATGGGCGGCACCCGCGCCGAGCTGCGCGAGCTGCTCAACCTCTACCGCGCGCTCGGCTGCAACCGCATCGTGGCCTTGCGCGGCGACCTGCCCTCGGGCATGGCGCGCGCCGGCGACTTCCGCTTCGCCGCCGACCTGGTCGCCTTCATCCGCGAAGAACACGGCGACCACTTCCGCATCGAAGTGGGCTGCTACCCGGAATTCCACCCGCAGGCCGAAGACGCCCTGGCCGACCTGCGCCACTTCAAGGCCAAGGTGGACGCCGGCGCCGACAGCGCCATCACCCAGTACTTCTTCAACGCCGACGCCTATTTCCGCTTCGTCGACGAGGTGCGCGCGGCGGGCGTGTCCATCCCGGTCATCCCCGGCATCATGCCGATCTCGAACTACAGCCAGCTGCGGCGTTTTTCCGAAGCCTGCGGCGCCGAGATCCCGCGCTGGATGGCCAGGCGCATGCAGGCCTTCGGCGACGACGCCGAATCGATCCGCGAATTCGCCGCCGACGCGGTGGCGGCCATGTGCCGGCGCCTGCTTGAAGGCAGCGCGCCCGAGCTGCACTTCTACACGCTGAACCTGGCCAAGCCCACGGAAGCCGTGCTCTCGCGCCTGCGCTGAGTTTGGCGCTAGGCTGCGGGCCATGCCCCGCTTCGCGCTCCTGCTGCTGCTCGTTTCGCTGCTGGCGCCCACGGCGCCGGCGTCGGCGCAGGCCGTTTACCGCTGCGTGGACGCGCAGGGCCGCAGCGTCTTCAGCGACCAGCCCTGCGCCAGCCAGCAGGCCCACCCGCGCGAAGCGCCGAAACCGCCGGTCGCCAGCGCCCAGGGTTTCGCCTCGGGCACCGGCACCACCGCGCCGGGCTGCGCGCGCACGCCGCAAGCGCTGCTGGACGGCGTGCGCGGCGCGCTCGAGGCCCGCGACGTGAACCGCCTGGCCACCCACTACCACTGGGCCGGTACCGGCGCCCGCGCCGGGCGTTTCCTGATGGACGAACTCGAGGCCATCGCCGCGCGCCCGCTGGCCTCCGCGGAGCTCGCGTGGGAAGCCCCGCCCGCCGGGGCAAGCCCCGGGGCAGAACCCGCCCCGCCTTCCCGCCTGCGCATCGAACAATCCGGCGCCAGCGGGGCCGCCGGCGCGGTGCGCACCGAATTCCTGCTGCGCCGCCATGCCGGCTGCTGGTGGATCGAGCTCTGACGCCGGACCCGGGCGAACCGGTAAAATGCCGGCTTCCCCCAGGAGCACCGACATGACCCAGCGCTATCCCGAACACATCTGGCACAACGGCCAGGTCAAGCCCTGGGCCGAGGCCACCGTGCACGTGATGGCGCACGGCCTGCACTACGGTTCGTCGGTGTTCGAAGGCATCCGCAGCTACCCGACGCCGAACGGCCAGGCCATCTTCCGGCTCACCGACCACCTCAAGCGCCTGTACGCCTCGGCGCGCATCTACGAGATGGCCATGCCCTACGACCTGGCCACGCTGGCCCAGGGCTGCCGCGACGTGATCACCGCCAACGGCCTCGAGCGCGCCTACCTGCGCCCCATCGCCTACCGCGGCCTGGGCGGCTTCGGCCTGTCGGCCGACACGCCCACCGACGTGGCCATCGCGGCCTGGCACATGGGTCCCTACCTCGGCCCGGACGTGCTCGAATCGGGCATCGACGCCTGCGTGTCGAGCTGGCAGCGCTTCGCGCCCAACACCATCCCGGCCGGCGCCAAGGCCGGCGGCAACTACCTCAGCGGCCAGCTGGTGGCGCGCGAGGCGCGCCGCCTGGGCTTCGGCGAGGGCATCGCGCTGGCCTCCACCGGCCTGCTCAGCGAAGGCGCGGGCGAGAACCTGTTCCTGGTCATCGACGGCGCGCTGCACACCACGCCGGTGAGCGCGGCGCTGCTCAACGGCATCACCCGCAACTCGATCATCACACTCGCGAAGGCGAACGGCATCGAAGTGGTGGAGCGCGACCTGCCGCGCGAATACCTCTACCTGTGCGACGAGCTCTTCATGTGCGGCACCGCCGCCGAGATCACGCCCATCCGCAGCGTCGACGGCCGCCAGGTCGGCGAAGGCAAACCCGGCCCGCTCACCCGCCGCATCCAGGACCTGTTCTTCGGCCTCTTCGAAGGCCGCACGCCCGACAAGCACGGCTGGCTCAAGTACCTGTGACTTTTTGTTTTGAACACGGATTTACACGGATAGACGCGGATTCTCACGGATAGTGCGGAATCGGTTGGTTTCCCTGGAAGCCCCCGAGCCCACCGCAAAACCCTCCAAATCGCTTTTGCCCTATCCGTGTTTATCCGCGTCCATCCGCGTAAAT
>DNNT01000153.1 GCA_003497545.1 Arenimonas sp.
GACGGCGCAGTGGTCGCGGTGGCGGATTACGGGCATGCCATGCCGCACGTGGCGGATTACTGGGGCCTGCCGGCGGAGGCGGGCGACGGCTTCGGGTTCAGGGCGCGCGTCGATCTTTCCTCGCGCGCGCCCGGCCGGCACTGGCTGGGGCTGGTGCTGCACGGCGCCGACGGCAGCGTTGAACGCTGGCCGGAGCAGTTGCTCGTGATCGAGTGATCAGGGCAGGGCGTAACCCGCGGCGCGCAGCGCCCGCGAAAGCGCGATCAGCGGCAGGNNCAGGCCGACCAGCGCGGTCGGGTCGCGGTTGTCGATGGCTTCGAACAGCGTGATGCCCAGCCCTTCGCACTTGAAGCTGCCGGCGCAGTCGTAGGGGTGCTCGGCGTCGAGGTAGCGGGCGATTTCTTCGTCGCCGAGGGTGCGGAAATGCACCGTCGTCAGGTCCAGCCCGGCATGGGGCCGCGGCTGCGCCGTCGAGAACAGGCAAAAGGCCGTATGGAAGTGCACCTCGCGGCCGGAGGCGGCGCGCAGCTGGGCGAAGGCGGCCTGGCGGCCGCCGGGTTTGCCGAGCGGCCGGCCGTCGAGGTCGGCGACCTGGTCGGAACCGATCACCCAGGCGCCAGGGTGCCGTTCGGCGACGGCCCGGGCCTTGGCTTCCGCCAGCCGGGTGGCCAGCGCGGCGGGCGATTCGCCGGGGAGCGGGCTTTCGTCCACCTCGGGGCGGTCAGCCTCGAAGGGAAGGCCAAGGCGCTGCAGCAGCTCGCGCCGGTAGCGCGAGGTGGAGCCCAGGACCAGCGGGGTCATGGTTCGCCGGCGCCGCGGCGCAGGCCGGGCGGCTCGCGGAGGGCGGCCTGTTCGTTGGCCTCGGTGGCCTCGGCCAGCTCGGCCCCGGCGCGCTCGAGGTCGGCCAGTTCGCCGGCCAGGCGGTCACGGGCCCGGGCCAGGGCGGCGCAGGCGGCGTCGAGCTCGGACTGCCGGGCGGCCTGGCCGTGGTGCTTGATCCACAGGCGGTGCTGGAGCAGGTCGCGCTTGGCTTCGCGCACGGGCAGGGCGCCGTCCAGCGAGGCCTGGGCCACGGCGCCGATGTCGGCCGGGACCCTGCCCACCACGGCCTGCAGGGCCTGCATGCGCTCCTGGCTGCGGTCGAGCAGGTGCTCCATTTCGTCGGCCAGGTCCAACAGGCTGGCAAGGCTGCGGTCGCGGCGCCTGCCGCGCAGGATCCACCACAGCAGGGGGGCGGCCAGGGCCAGGCTGGCCAGGCCAAGGATGAGTATCGCGGTGGGCATGCGGGCTTCCGGGCGTCAGCAGGCAGTCTGCACCAGCCCCGGCGGGGGNNACCCTTGCGGGCGCAACGGCTTAGGTTTGACATGTTGCCGCCACGGTCCTATCATTTCGCGCTTATGTCCGCTCCCTTGCCCCCTGTGCTCGACGCCTGGCGCATGGTTGCGGCCAAGCGGTTGTTCGAAGGCCACCTGCCGCTGTCCGGGATGACCCGGTTGCTGCCGGCCCTGGCGGACGCCGACGGAGAATGCCGGTTCGAGATGGAGTTCGGCCGTGACGCGATGGACCTGCGTTACGTCGAACTGCGCATCGAGGCCAAACTGCCGCTGCAGTGCCAGCGGACGCTGGAACGGTTCGTGTACCCGGTGCGCGTCACGCAGCGCCTGGGCCTGATCACCGACGAAGCGGATGAGGCGGCGCTGCCGGAGGGAATCGAACCCCTCCTGCTGGACGCCAGCGGCGAGCTGGACCCCGCCGGGCTGGTCGAGGACGAACTGATCCTCGCCGTCCCGGTGGTACCGATCGACCCCGACTCGACGGAGGTGATGGCCAATTGGCCCGCCGACGCCGGGGAGGAAGAAGAAAAACCGAATCCTTTCGCCGCGCTTGCCGCGTTGAAGGCACACAAGAAGTAGTTGGAGACAAGCCATGGCCGTCCAGAAGTCCCGAGTTTCCCCGTCCCGCCGCGGCCAGCGCCGCGCGCACGACGCCCTCACCGCCAAGCAGCTGGCCACCGACCCGACCACGGGCGAGACCCACCTGCGCCACCACGTCACCAAGGACGGCTACTACCGCGGCCGCAAGGTCGTGGACGTGAAGTCCGCGGTCGTCTCGGAAGACTGAGGCCGCGTTCCGCCCCCCCGGGGCGGAGCCATAGCAAGCCGAGCGCGGCGGGCCTTGTCCCGCCGCGCGCGTTTTCGACGGTGGGTGGCCGCGCGCCGGCCGCCCGCCAGCGCACAGAGGGAGTGACGATGGCCGTGTTCTCGCGTATCGCCGGTACCGGCAGCGCCTTGCCGCAGAAGGTGCTGACCAACAAGGACCTCGAGCAGTTCGTCGAGACCAGCGACGAGTGGATCGCGAGCCGCACCGGCATCCGCCAGCGCCACGTCGTCGCCGATGGCGAAACCACGGCCGACCTGGCCGAGCGCGCCGCCCGCGCCGCCATGGAAGCGGCCGGCGTGCAGGCGTCCGAGCTCGACATGATCGTGCTCGGCACCACCACCCCGAACCTGATCTTCCCGTCCACCGCCTGCCTGGTGCAGCACCGGCTGGGCGCCAACGGCTGCGCGGCGTTCGACGTCAACGCGGCCTGCTCGGGCTTCATCTTCGCGCTGAGCATCGCCGACCAGTTCATCCGCGCCGGCACCTGCAAGACCATCCTGGTGATCGGCGCCGAGACGTTGACGCGCATGCTCGACTGGTCCGACCGCAACACCTGCGTGCTCTTCGGCGACGGTGCCGGCGCAGTGGTGCTCAAGGCCGACGCCGAGGCCGGCATCCTGTCCACGCACCTGCATGCGGACGGCGGCAAGAAGGAACTGCTCTACAACCCGGTGGGCGTGTCCGAAGGCTTCAAGCCCGACGAAAAGAACGCCGGCGTGCGCGTGCTGATGACCGGCAATGAAGTCTTCAAGCATGCCGTCAAGGCGCTCGACGCCGTGGTGGACGAAACCCTGGCCGCGAACGGCCTGGACAAGTCCGCGCTCGACTGGCTGATCCCGCACCAGGCCAACCTGCGCATCATCGAGGCCACCGCCAAGCGCCTCGAGATGCCGATGGACCGCGTCATCATCACCGTGGACAAACACGGCAACACTTCGGCCGGTTCGGTGCCGCTGGCGCTGGACGAGGCGGTGCGCTCGGGCAAGGTGCAGCGCGGCCAGCTGCTGCTGCTCGAGGCCTTCGGCGGCGGCTTCACCTGGGGCTCGGCGCTCATCCGTTACTGAGGCGGGCGAGGGGTCGCCGGGCGACCCTACGCGCCGGTACAGACGGAACGGCGTGTCCCTCGCTTATGATTCGCGGATTGAGTCGCGCGGATCATCCATGAGCCAGTCCATCGCCTTTGTTTTCCCCGGCCAGGGCTCCCAGTCCCTGGGCATGCTCGCCGAGCTCGCCGCGGTGCATCCGCAAGTGCAGGCCACCTTCGCGGAAGCGTCCGAAGGAGCCGGCGTCGACCTCTGGGCGCTGTCCCAGCAGGGGCCGGAGGAGCAGCTCAACCAGACCGAATTCACCCAGCCGGCGCTGCTGGCCGCGGGCGTCGCCGTGTGGCGCGCCTGGCAGGCCCGGGGCGGCGCGGTGCCGTCGCTGCTGGCGGGCNNGCCATGGCCGCCGTGCTGGGTACCGAGGACGCGCTGGTGGCCGAGGTTTGCGAAGCCGTGTCGGGTGACGACGTGGTGGTGCCCGCGAACTACAACTCGCCGGGACAGGTCGTCATCGGCGGCAGCGCCGCCGCGGTGGACCGTGCGCTCGCCGAACTCGCGGCGCGCGGCGTGCGCAAGGCCGTCAAGCTCGCGGTGTCGGTGCCGTCGCACACGCCGCTGATGCGCGAAGCCGCCAACCGCCTGGCCGAGGTGATGGCCGGCCTGGCCTGGAACGAACCCTCCATCCCGGTGGTGCAGAACGTCGACGGCGAAGTGCATGCCGGCGTGCAGGCCATCCGCGACGCCCTGGTGCGCCAGCTCTACCTGCCGGTGCGCTGGACCGACTGCGTGCAGGCCCTGGCCGCGCGCGGCGCCACCCACGTCGTCGAATGCGGCCCGGGCAAGGTGCTCACCGGCCTGGTCAAGCGCATCGACAAATCCCTCGACGCCCGCGCCATCGGCGCCCCCGCCGACTTCGACGCCGCGTTGGCGGAATGGAGCAAGTGATTTTTTGCCACGGATGTACAAGGATCAACACGGATTCGCACGAATAGAGCGAGACCAGTTCAAATAGATCTGTCCGTGAAAATCTGTGTTGATCCGTGTGAATCCGTGGCCAAA
>DNNT01000252.1 GCA_003497545.1 Arenimonas sp.
GCCCAGGCCGAAGCCGTCCACGCCGGCGTTGTTGGAAATGGCGGTGAGGTTCTTCACGCCCGAATCGCGCAGCGCCGCGATCAGCGCCTCGGGAATGCCGCACAGGCCGAAGCCGCCGACCGCCAGGGTCTGGCCGTCGGCCACGATGTCGGCCAGGGCCGTGCGGGCGTCGGGGTAGAGTTTGGTAGCTGCCATCGGGTCGCTCTCGGTGCAGTCCGGGAAGCGTCAATTCTACCCTGCCCCACCCGGCGGCGACCCCGTACTTTCGGTCAGGTCGGGCGTCGCAGCCAGGGCCGTTCCACCACGTGCCACGAGAACGCCGCCAGGGCCAGTGTGCCGGCCAGCGTGGCCGCCAGCAGGCCGGGGCCGCCCGCCACGCCGGCGGCCAGCAGCGTCAGCAACACCGGCAGGTGCCACAGGTAGATGCCGTAGCTGATCTCGCCCAGGTAGCGCAGCGGCCACAGCCAGCGCGCCCAGGCCTCGGGCAGCGCGACGGCGGCCGCCACCACCGCACCGAAGGCCAGCGCCAGCAAGGTGCGCCAGCCCACCACCATTTCCCAACGCGGCCAGTAATCGCCGCGGGGGAAGAACACCCACATCGCCACGCCCACGGCGGCCGCGGCCACCGCACAGGCCGCCAGGAAGCGCAGCGGCGTCGGCGCCAGCGCACGCTGCAGCCAGCCCGGGCGTGTCACCAGGATGGCGAGGACGATGCCGAACGCGAATTCGTCGAGCGAACCGGGAAGCTGCGTGGTGTAGATGTGCAGCTTCCACGCCTCGGCGCCGGCGCCGCCCATCCAGGCGAAGGTGGCCGCGCGCCAGGCAATGGCCACGCCGCACATCAGCAGCAGCACCACCGCCACGCGCTGGCGCACCAGCCAGGGGCCAGCCAGCAGCATGAGCAGGTAGAACTGCATCTCCAGCGCCACCGACCAGTTCGGCCCGTTGATCGAACCGTGGGTGTCGGCCAGCAGGTTGTGCAGGAACAGCGCGTGCGAGCCCAGGTGCAGGGCCAGCGTCTGCCAGCCCATCAGCAGCAACTGCGGCTGCACCAGGAACAGGAAGGCCAGCAGCGTGAGGAAATACAGCGGCGCGATGCGGCGCCAGCGCCGGCCGGCGAAGTCACGGCGGAAGGCCGCGCCCTCCCCGTACCGGGCCACGCCCGACAGCACGGCCAGCGCGATCACGAAGCCGCTGATCACCAGAAACAGGTCGACGCCGAGCCAGCCGAGGCGGAATGCCAGCAGCGGCCCGTGGTCGGGGAACGACGCCCACTGGCCGTGCGCGATGACGTGGTAGACCAGCACCATCATCGCGGCCACGCCGCGCAGGATTTCGACGCCCGGGTAGTGGCGCCGCCCTTCCGGCCTCACGCGGCGGCGCCGGTGTCGTGGGTGATGCCGGCCAGGCCCGTGGAGTCGTAGAAGGCCAGCGAGCCGCGGGCGAAATGGTGGGTCACCACCGAACGCCGGCTCAGCGACGGGTCGCGGCGCACGCTGCCGGCGTGCATCAGGTTTTCGTGCCAGATCAGCACGCTGCCGCGCTTGGCCAGGTAGGGCATGGGCTGGAAGCCGCCGGCCTCGAGCAATTCACCCCAGCGCCGCACCACGGTGGCGCCGAAGCCGCTCCAGTCCGGGCCCTCGACCTTGGCGCAGCCGCTGTCGTGCATGCGCACGCGCGGCAGCCGGTGCGAGCCGGGATAGACGACGAGCTCGCCGGAGCCCGGCTGCACGTCCTCGAGCGCCATCCACACGCCGCACATGTAGCCGGCCGGGAACGGCGTGAGGTGGATGGTGTCCTGGTGCGCGTCCTGCTGGCTGCCGAACACGTAACCCAGCGACTGGCAGGGCTGGGCCGGCTCGTCGAAGAGCAGCCCGAGCATGCGCAGGATGCGCGGCTGCAGCCACAGTTCGCGGATGGCCGGGAAGACGTTGTGCATCTGCTCCAGGCGCGTGCTGTCGCCGTAGCGGTAGCCCTGGTAGCCCTCGTCCACCGCCTTCTGCATGGCTTCCAGCGCACGGTCCACCAGCGCGTCGTCCAGGCCGCCCGGCAGAAGCAGGTAACCGTCGCGCACGAACCCACGCAGCGCCTCCGCCTCGCCGGCGTCGATGCGGCCGGCGTCGAGCAGGGCCTGCACGTGGGCGTCGGCGTCCTCGCGGTCGAACCACGGGCGCAGCGACGCGTCGTCGTAATCGTAGCGGCCGGCGTCACAGGGGCCGGCGTAGGCCAGCGGCACGCCGCGCCCCGCCAGCGAAGCGCGCACGCGCGCGGCGAGCGCGCCGGGGTTGGCCAGTTCGAAGTCGTGGGCACCGGTGGACTGCCGGCCTTGCGCGCTGCGCACCACCAGCTCGAGCGTGTGCCGGCCATCGCCGAGCAGCATCGTGTGGATGTTCACCGGAAGGGTGGCCGCGCCGGCCGGCAGCGCCGACAGGTCCACCGGGTGGGCCTTGCCGTCGACGAGCAGGTCGATGGCCTCGACGCCCTGCGCCGGCCGCATCAGCGTGGCGCGCAGCAACCCATGCGCCCTGCCCGGCTGCGACCATTCCACGCCCACCGAAGTCTTGCCGAAGAACATGCCACCGCCTCCCGGAATGTCAGCCCCGCAGGGCCCGTGCCAGCACTTGCCAGAAACCGTCGCGCGCCACGGCGCGCCGCAGGCGCTGCCACTGGCTTTCGCGGAACTTTCGGTCCACCAGGCTGAGCCGGAGGGAAGCTAGCAGGCGCCCGAGGCGCGAGCCCGCGTTCCGCAGCCGCCTCAGCCGGCGGCTTTTTTTGGGAATGCGTCCGGGTACTCCAGCGGGCCCTGGTGGCGCATCCAGTACAGCAGCGAATGTCCGGCCGCCTCGAAGGGCTCCGGATAGGCCGCCTGAAGGTCGGGGCGCTGCCGGTAGATGCGCCGGTGCGCCAGTTCCACCGGCGTGCCGTCGCTGTAGGTTCCGAAGGCCCAGCGCACCTGGCTGGCCGGGTCCTGGTCGTCGAAGCGGGTGGTTTCCCGGTACCAGTCCACCAGCGCCTGCACCGAGGCGTTGCCCGGGGCGTTCTTGCTGGCCATCACCTGGTGCGCGCCGCTGTCGAAGCCGGTGAAGTGGTAGAAGCCCAGCGGCTTGCCGTCCACCGTGAAGCCCTGGTCGGCATTGCCCGCCAGCGTGCGCGTGGTGAGGTTCCAGGTGGCCACGTTGAAGCGCGGCTCCTTCAGGATGCGCACGTCCTCGAAGAACACCGGCGCGAAGTCCACCCATTTCTGGTCGGTGAACAGGCCGCCGCAGATGTCGGCCACGCAGTAGTGGTAGATGCGGTCGGCCCACCAGGCGGCGAAGCGCTTGCCCTCGGGCACGGCGCGCACGCCGACAAAACCGAGGTTGAAGATGCCGTGCTTGAGGCTGCAGATCTCGTTGTCCTTGATGGCCTCCAGGCCGGTCTCGGGCACGATCTGGTGCGGGGTGAGCGCGACGGCGCCGCTGTCGAGCGTGGCCAGCAGGTCGTCCAGGCGCGAGAACAGCACCATGTCCGGATCGAAGTACAGCACGCGCTCCACGTCCGGCCGGTCGAGCAGCGTCTTGAGCACGAAGGGCTTGATGGCCGTGGCCAGCTCGACGATGGCGTGGAAGTAGATCCAGCGGCCGCGATCGGGAATGTCGAGGTCCTCGACCGCGACCACCTCGTCGATCAGCGCCGGGTCGAAGGCCACGTCGGCGCTGCGGCGGTCCGGCAGGGCCAGCACGATCTCGAATTCCGGGTGGTACTTGCGCAGCGACTCGCACAACAGCCTGACCTTGGGCAGGTAGTTGACGGCGGCCGAGGTAAAGGCAACGGTTTTCATCGGGGTTCCAGGGGGGCGGCGACCAAGCGGTCGCGCAGCGCGAACAGGGTGTCCAGGGCGGCCTGGGCATCGACCCGCGGGATTATAGCCCCCCGCTCGTAAGCCCTGACCCGCTCCGCCGGCGCGCCCAGGTCGAACACCGCCAGCGGCAGGCCGAAGGCCATGATCTCGGAGGTGACGTAGGAAAAAGTCTCATGCCAGATCGAGGGCAGCAGGCAGGCGCCCACGCGTTCGCGTCGCAGCAGCTCGGGCAGTTCGCCGGCGCGATAGGGGCCGGTGATGCGCAGCACCGGCGACACCGGCGGGTCGTCGAGCGTGCCCACCACCACGATGCGCGCCGGCAGGTGTTCGCGCTCGATCAGTGCGGCCATTCCGCGCACCACGTCGGCGCCCTTGTAGCGGTTGATCTGGCCGACCACGGCGATCACCAGCGGATCGGCGAGGTCCGGCTCCACCGTTTCGGCGCGGATGTAAGAGGTGTCGTGCGGGCGCAGGCGCAGGCGCGCCGCGGGCAACTGCGGGAAGGCCTGGCGCAGCACGTCCAGCGAGGTCTGCGAGAAGGCCACCACTTCGTCCGCCGCGGCCAGCACCGCGCCCCAGCGCTGGCGCCAGCGCGGCAGGTCCAGGTCGGGCAGCAGGCCCAGGAAGGGCGCGTCGTTCGCCGGCAGGCAGCGCGCGCAGCGTTCCGGCGAAGGCAGGCCGCAGTAGCGGCCGGTGTCGTCCACCAGGGTCCAGGCCGGGCAGGCCGGGTGGTAGTCGTGCAGGAAGTAGGTGACCGGCACACCCTGGGCCTGGCGCGCGGCCACCCAGTCGAGCACCCGGCCCGGGTCGTCGAACGACACCAGGCTGTTGAGCACGATGCGCCCCGGCGCCGGCAGCGCGGCCAGCGCGGCCGCGAGCGTGTCGTATTCGGCCTCGCGCGGCTC